>JAUSGV010000109.1 GCA_030648675.1 Dehalococcoidales bacterium | reverse complement strand
TCTTTACCCAACTGCACCAGTAATGCGTGGTATTCGTTGAATAGCTTCTTGTCCGCGGGTAAATTATTCATGAAGAGCGCTTTATAACCGGCGTAAGTCTTGGCTTCAGGAACGATGCCAAGCCGGTCGAAAATGCGGCGGGTGTAGGCATCGATAACGAATACAGGCTGATTAGCGGCATAGAGGATGATCGAATCGGCAGTTTCCGGGCCAATACCGTGTACGCCCAGCAACTGCTCGCGAAGTATTTCAGTGGTTTGAGTGGACATTTTGGCGATATCGTCGCCATAATTTTCTCCAAGCCATTCTGCCATGGCTTTCAGCTTGCGTGCTTTGGCTTTGTAGTAACCGCTGGGACGAACGAGAGCGGCCAGTTCCGGCAAACCGAGTCGACGTAATGCCTGCGGTGATAAAGCATCTGCCGCTTTCAGATTGGTAATCGCTTTTTCGACATTCTTCCATGCGGCTGATTGTGTAAGAATAGCCCCGACCATCACTTCGAAAGGGCTTTCCGCCGGCCACCAATGCTGCGGGCCGTAAGCGGTAAAAAGACGGTTGTAGATTGCAAGCAGCGTCTGGCGTATTGAGCGGCTCTTAATCCTCTTGTCGGCCATATTTATGTCCTGATTCAAAATTATAACACTCCACCCCCGACCCTTCCTCTTCGTTACTCTCAGAGCTAGCGGCTCACGCGCTCAGGGTGACAAGTTGAGTCAAGATTATACAGCATAAAAATAAAAGAGGAGGCACAATCGTGCCTCCTCTTGAGTAAACCGAGATTGCTTCGCCTCCCGACTTTGTCGGGATGGTCTCGCAATGACAATGTTAACGCTTTGGCGACTGTGCTGCCTTGCGGGCTTTCTTCAAACCAGCCTTCTTGCGTTCCTTGATACGGGAATCGCGCGTGAGCAATCCGTTCTTACGGAGTGCGGGCTTGAATTTCTCGTCGGCTTCGACGAGGGCACGGGCGATACCCATAGAAATCGCTGAACTTTGTCCGGTCACGCCGCCGCCGATCACTTTAACCGTAACGTTGTATTTACCCTGGCATTCCGTGACGACGAGAGGCTTCATGACCGCCTCGCGGTGTACCAGCCGGGGGAAACGCTCTTCGTAGGGAATGCCGTTGATAATAATATTACCGTTTCCAGGAACGATCCTTACCTCAGCGGTGGCTTCTTTCCTTCTGCCGGTCTCTTGATAATAAGTTGTTTTTTCCATTTATTCTCCTAAATGCGAAGCACTCAATTTAATATGGATTGCTTCGGTTCCGCTCGATGCGGAATCTCGCAATGACAAATAAGAAGGTTATTCAGTTTTCTCCGCTGTCTCTATTTTTTCAGGAGCTTCGGCTTTTGTTACCGCAACCTTCTTTAACTGGCCGCCGTAGGGGTGCGTCTCGCCGACGATGACTTTGAGCCGTACCATCATTCTATCCTCGAGACGGTTCTTCGGCAGCATGCCTTTAACGGCGTGCTCGATTATCCGCTCGGGATGGGTGGCGAGGACATTTTCCAGGGTCGTGGTTTTAAAGCCGCCCGGATAGCCGGAGTGGGTATGATATTCCTTTTGCTTGGCCTTATTTCCGGTAACGCGAATTCTTTCGGCATTAATCACGACAACATAATCGCCGACGTCCATATTGCGATTGAATAGCGGCTTGTGCTTTCCCATCAGCAGCGCTGCTACCTGGGTCGAGAGTCTCCCTAGAACTTTGTCGGCGGCATCGACAACATGCCACTCCCGCTTGATGTCGGAGGCTTTGGTACTATAAGTTTTAATCATTTTTCTTCCCCGATATTATGCGGGTAATTTACCTTCGTCAGGCATAACCCGCAGGCCGGCACTATTGGCCCGGCCAACCCTATTTTTTTTGCTTCCAAAATGCGAGAGAACTCATCGGAATTAATCTTGCCCTGCCCGACGCGTATCAGAGCACCGACGGTATTGCGTACCTGGTGCGGAAGGAAAGAACTTCCCTCGATATCGAAGGTGACCAGTTCTCCTTCGACTCCGCTCAGGACAGGCCCATTCAGGCTGAACTCCGCCTTTATAATACGGCGCGTCGTGCTTTTTATCTCCATCCCGAGGTCGCTGGCGAATGAAGCCAGGTCGTGCTCGCCGATAATAAACCGGCAGGCTTCGTTCATCGCCGTCACATTAAGGCGGCCCATTACCCGATATGTACTTGCCGCCAATAATGGTGATCTCGTGGTAGAGTTCAATATCCGGTATTGGTATTCCCGGCTGGTTGCCTGCCGTCTGACGTCGAAGGAATCTTCAACTTTATAAGCCGCTTTCACGGCGATGTCCTGCGGCAAGTAAAAATTCAAGCCTTTAACGAAAGTATCCGGTGCATGAGACGAAGTCGTGCGGAAACTGACCACCTGTCCCGAGGCATGAACCCCGGTATCGGTGCGGCTTGTCGCTGCGATACGAAGCTTTTCCCCGGTCAGCTTTTCCACCGCTGTCTCGATTTCCGCCTGGACCGTCGGCAAATTGGCCTGCCACTGGAACCCGTAGTAGCGGGTCCCCTCGTACTCTACGACCAGAACGATCTTAGTGGTCGCAGCTACGCCGGTGTCAGCGGCCGTGGCCTCGGTTCTGGCAGTCATCACCATCTACTTTACCAGCTCCAATTGAACCATGGAGGCGCGATCGCCGACTCGCAGTGCCAGTTTTGTGATTCTGGTATATCCTCCGGCACGGTCGGCGTACCTCTTGGCCAATTCGTCGAACACTTTTTCGGCCACTTTCTCGTTGAAGACGTACGCAAGCGTCAGTCGCCGCGAGTTCAGCGTGCCGGACTTCCCAAGAGTGATCATTTTTTCCGCTATAGGGCCAATCCTCTTGGCTCTCGCTTCGGTGATGACTATTTTTTCGTGAGCCAAAAAGTCGGTCACCAGACCGCGGTCGAGAGACCTCAGATATGCCTCGGTCTTGCCTCTTTTTCTAACCGGTATTTTACGCGTCATATTCTTTTACCTCGATATTCACGTGAAGTATATTTGCCGCTATACAACCTTTTCAGCGGTCATGTCGGTTTCTTCAGAGTCGCCGGTTTCGCCTTCATCCTGAGAAGCTAATGACAGCCCCATTTCGGCAAGTCGTTCTTCCAGCTCCACCTTGGATTTCTGGCCGAAATTGCGGAGCGACATTAATTCCTTTTCGCCCCGGCTGATGACTTCGCCGAGGGTGGTGATGCCGCCCCTCCGCAAGCAATTCAGCGTGCGAACCGATAGATTAAGCTGCTCGACGGGCATGTTGTATATTTCCGTAGAAACGGTCTGCTGCCCCGGTTCTTCGCTAACTTTTGCCACACGGTTCGAATTAACAAAAGCGGCTACTTGTTCCAGCACGAGTTCTGCGGCCCGGTTAACGGCGTCGACCGGTGAGATCGTTCCATCGGTCCACAGTTCCAGGCAAAGGGTCTCATAACCGACTTGTTCGCCGGTACTCATCGGCGCGATCGTGTAGTTAACTTTGCGCACCGGGCTGAAAACGGCATCGATAGGGATCACACCGACAGACATGTTTCCGCCGGACTCCGCCTCGCGATAACCCTTGGACAGTTCGACGTCCATTTCGAGATAAAGCTTGGAGTCAGCAGAGTCGAGCGTGGCCAGATGCAACTCCGGGTTGGTGATCTCGAAATCAGCAGAAGGCTTGATGTCGGCGGCGGTAACGTCATTCTCGCCATCGACTTCCAGCACCAGTTTACCGCTATGGTCGGAAAGCGGCTTTAAGCGTAGCGATTTGATATTGAGCAACAGCTCAATTACGTCTTCTTTAACATGCGGAATCGTGGTGAATTCATGCTGAATTCCCTCGATCTTGACCCGGGTAACCGCGGCTCCCTGGAGCTGGCCCAGCAGTACCCGCCGCATAACGTTGCCGAGAGTTACGCCCAAACCTTTATCCAAAGGCTCAAGGACAAAACGCCCGAAATTATCTTTTGTTTCAACACATTCAATTTTTGGTAAAACCAGGTGAGACAAAGCTCTACCTCCTATCTTGAGTAGTACTCAACCACTGCCTTGGCGTCGAAAAGTGCCCCGGTCTCATTAGCTATCGGGAAAGATATCACCTGAGCTTCCAGGGTTTCTCGATTCAGGGTTAACCATGTCGGGACAGACTTAGCTTGAATACCCTCAAGCACTTCTTTGTAATATTTATTCTTGGTGCTGCTCTCCGTCCAGCGTATAGTGTCTCCTTCTTTTACCAGCATGGAGGCAATATCGGCTTTATGTCCGTTGATCCTGAAATGACCGTGCAGGACTAATTGCCGCGCCTGGGCGCGGGAGTCGGCGAAACCCAAGGACTGGATTACGTTATCCAGTCTCCGGGCCAGCAGCACTTTAAGATTGTCGCCGGTGATTCCGGTCTGTTTCTCCGCCCTGACGAAGAACTGGTGGAATTGTCTTTCCATTAGCCCGTAAGTATATCGGGCTTTCTGTTTCTCAAACAACTGTAGACCGCGATCCGAAACACGACGGCGGCGTCCCCCCATAACCTTTTTCCGGCGCCCCACCGCGCACTTTGGGGTAAGACACCGGCTCCCCTTAAGCATGAGCTTTTCGTTAACGCGGCGGCATAATTTGCAGACTGATGCAGTATATCTTGCCATACTCTACCTTATACCCTCCTTCTCTTGGGAGGCCTGCAGCCGTTATGAGGAATCGGTGTTACGTCCATGATGCTGACGACAAACAGGCCGGAACTCTGTAGTGACCGGATTGCCGCTTCACGGCCGCTGCCCGGTCCTTTGACGTAAACCTCGACCTGTCTTAAGCCCTGGTCCGTAGCTTTCTTGGCAGCTTCGTGCGCTGCCAGTTGGGCCGCATACGGAGTGCTCTTGCGCGACCCCTTGAATCCGGCGGTTCCCGAACTCGCCCAGGAAATGACGTTACCTTGGGCATCGGTGAGCGTCACAATAGTGTTGTTGAAGGTGGATTGAATATAAGCCTTACCCTGAGGGCTGACCTTGCGTTCCTTCTTTTTCGCTCTCGGCTTTTTCTTCTCCGGTGCCTTTTCCAGCTTTTTCTCTGCCATGTTTTAAACTCCTATATCGTTCACGATTAAATGATCGTTATGTGCCTAACGTTTATTTCTTCGTCGCACCGCGCTTACGACCGCGGCCGGCAACAGTCTGACGGACGCCGCGACGAATTCGGGCGTTAGTCCGGGTTCGTTGTCCTCTGACCGGCAAATTGCGGCGATGTCTGGTCCCGCGATAACTGCCGATCTCCTGCAGACGCTTGATGTTCACGGTGATCTCGCGTCTGAGTTCTCCTTCGACGGTGAACTCGTGGTCGATAATATCACGGATGCGGTTGACCTGTTCTTCGCTCAAAGCGTCCGCAATGATTTCGGGGTCGACTTTCGCTTTGTCCAGGATCTTGAGGCTCAAAGCGGGACCGATTCCGTATATGTACCTTAAAGCGATATTGATATGTTTATTTTTTGGGATGTCGATTCCGGCGATACGTGCCATTAGTTTCCTCCTTATTAACCCTGCCGTTGTTTGTGCTTGGGGTTAGCGCAAATAACCATGACTACGCCCCGCCGCTTAACGACTTTGCATTTTTCGCACCGAACTTTAACTGAAGCTCTGACTTTCATAATAATCGGTTACCTCTCATGATTCCAGACAATTCCTATTTAAACCGGTAAGTAATCCGGCCCCGGGTAAGGTCGTAAGGCGAAAGCTCAACCAGAACGCGATCGCCCGGCAGGATCTTGATGTAATGCAATCTGATCCTGCCCGATATATGGGCTAACACCTTGCCTCCGTTAGCCAGTTCGACACGAAACATCGCATTCGGTAATGATTCCTTTACGATCCCTTCGACTTCAATTGCTTCTTTTTTTGGCATAGTTTCCTTGATCACAACGCGGTGAGCACTTCGGCGGCGCCATTTGTAACTGCTATCGTGTGTTCGAAGTGGGCGGAAAGGCTGCCGTCGATAGTGGAAACCGTCCAGCGGTTTGCGCCCACTTTCGTGCGCCAGTCACCCACATTGACCATCGGTTCTATAGCGATAGTCATGCCTTTTTGTAATATCGGTCCCCTTCCCGGTTCGCCGAAATTCGGTACCAGCGGCTCTTCATGCATTTCCCGCCCGATTCCGTGACCGGTGTATTCGCGCACTACGGAATACCCGCGGCTTTCGGCATATTCCTGTATTGCTGACGCAATATCACCCAGTCTGACTCCATGTCTAACGGCGGCGATGCCTGCTCTCAGAGCACCGTCGGTGGTTTCGATAAGTTTACGGGCTTCAGGAGTAATTTTCCCGACGCCTACCGTTATCGCGGCGTCGCCCTGAAAGCCATCGAAAATCGCGCCGAAATCAAGCGAGATAATGTCGCCTTCTTTCAGAACGCGATCCCCGGGGATCCCGTGAACTATCTCATCGTTAACCGAAGCGCAAATATTAGCCGGATAGCCGCGATACCCCTTAAAAGACGGCGTCGCTCCCAGCCGGACAACTTCTTTGGCCGCTATTGAGTCAAGCTCTTTAGTTTTCATTCCAGGTTTAACCTGTAACTTTAACATATCAAGCACGGTGGCGACAACTCGGCCGGCCTGTCGCATTACGGCGATATCGGCGTCTGACTTTATGCTGATCCCCATGTTATCTTTAGACCACCCCTGCCGTTTTCAGCGAATCCATTATTCTTCGTCCGACGTCGTCGACACTGCCTTCGCCATCGATTTCGATCAGTTTGCCTGACCGCTTGTAATAATCTATGAGCGGGGCTGTTTCGGCAAAATAAACATCGAGACGCTTCTTGACCGTCTCTACCGCGTCATCGGCGCGCTGATAAAGCTTGCCGCCGCAGCGGTCGCACTTCCCCTGGATTTTAGGGGGAGCCGTGACGTTGTGATACGGAGTTTGGCATTTCTGGCAGATCCATCTCCCGCTAAGCCGGGAAAGCAACTCTTTTTCCGAAACCTTTATATACACGACCTTGTCGAGTGATTCTTCTCTTTCCGCTAAAGCGTTATCAAGGGCGTCAGCCTGCGTGAGGTTGCGCGGAAAACCGTCAAAAATAATACCGCGGCCGGTATAAGCGTTGAGCTGCTCCAGCACGGTTTGTATCGTGATATCGTCCGGAACGAGCTGTCCCTTTTCCACATATGACCGGAGCAGTCGGGCGGTATTGGTGTTTTGTGCCTGAACCTGGCGGAAAAGGTCGCCCGTCGCCAGATGATCAAGCTTTAACGCCTGCCCCGCCTTGACGGCTTGTGTGCCTTTTCCGGCTCCCGGAGCTCCCAAAAAAACGATATACATTTTAGATATTTTTTACAAACCTCAGCCGGAAACTACGGCCTCCGGCAAATATTCAGAGAATTTTTTCAGCCGATTATGCGTAGCCTCATTACTTGATGAAGCCTTCATAACGGCGCATTGTCAATTGGGCTTCCAATTGCTTCATGGTGTCGAGAATAACACCGACAACAATTAACAAACCGATACTCGAAAGTTGTATCACCCTGACACTGGTGATTTCCCGTGCCAGGAAAGGTACTATAGCGATGATCGCCAGGAAGAGTGCACCTGCCCAGGTAATACGGGTGATAACCTGATTAATATACTCCGCCGTATGTTTGCCGGGTCGAATACCGGGGATAAACCCGCCCTGACGCTGTAGAGTTCCAGGCAAGTCCTGCTGCTGCGCGATGACGAAGGTATAGAAGAACGCAAAAGCGATAGACAGGATAAAGAAAAGTCCCCAATAGACGAGCCCCAGCGGCATCGGTGCGTCGGGATTGAATATTTTCACGATCGTATTGGCAAAATTGGGCATACCGCTCGTCGGCGCAGCAAAATAGCTGGCTACGATGCCCGGGAAAATGACGATGGACATGGCAAATATTAACGGGATCATTCCGGAAGAGTTGACCCGCAAGGGAATATGGGTGGCCCCTGCCTGGCGGTACATGCGTCCACCGCGATATACGGTGCGCGCGTATTGAACCGGAATGCGCCGGTGCGCTTCCGTGAAGATGACTACCAGAGCAATGATACCGATCGCGATCAGTATGTATAAGATCAAGCCGAATATTTGTCCTTGCTGTCCGGCCAAAAAGCCGCTTTGAATAAGTTCGAAGTATCCGGCAACGATGCCGCCGAAGATGATGATGGAGATACCGTTACCGATCCCGTTTTCCGTTATCAGTTCGCCTAACCAGACGAGGAAGATGGTACCGGCCACCAGTGCGGCCACCATTGCGATCGTCGTCAACACGTCGGAATTTGCAACTACATTTTCGCGTCGTAACAGCACGATCTGTCCGTAACCGGAAAGAGCGGCTGAAGGAATCGTCAACCAGTGCGTAATTCTATTAATCTGATCTCGGCCGGCCTCTCCTTCCTGAGACATTGCTTGCAGTCTCGGAATGACCGGAACGAGCAGCGTCATAATGATCGAAGCTGTGATATACGGATACACGCCCATCGCGACGATGCTGAAATTGCGCAGGGCACCGCCGCTGAACAGGTCCAACATCCCCAGCAGGGCATTTTGCTGAAACAACTGCCGCAACGCTTCGGTGTTTACGCCGGGTAAGGGTACGTGTGCGACGAAGCGGAAGGCGACCAGAATGCCAAGAGTTATGAGTATACGGCGTCGTAAATCTGGTATACGGAACGCGTCGATTACAGCCTGGAGAAGGCGTGGTCTAGCTTGTCGCGCGCGCATACTCAATCTCCTCCACGCTACCTCCTGCCGCCTCGAGCTTGGCCTTAGCTGCCCCCGAGAATTTGTGTGCCTTCACTGTCAGGGGAGATTTTATGGTACCGTCCGCCAGAATTTTGACACGGCTGGCCAGCGATTTAACCAATCCGGCTGCAACCAGCTCTAATGGCGTGACTTCGCTCCCGGATTCAAACCGGTTGAGCTGTTCCAGGTTGACCAAATCGTATCCGATGCGAAACGCGTTAAAGAATCCGCGCTTCTCGGGGGAACGCTTAGTTAGAGGCATTTGCCCGCCTTCAAATCCGGGCTTGGTGCTGTAGCCGGCTCTTGCCTTATGACCTTTGCAACCGCGCCCGGAAAAGCTGCCGTGGCCGCTGCTATCTCCACGCCCTACACGTTTTCGGTCTTTCTTCGAGCCCGCTGCGGGGAAAAGCTCATCTTGCCTCATCCGTCTTCTCCTCGATCTTAACCAGGTGTCTAACTTTATTGATCATGCCCCGAAGTACCGCGGAATCTTCGTGAACGACACTGCCGTTCAGCCGCTTGAACCCGAGAGCCTTTAGCGTCCGTTTCTGATCCTCTTTGTAACCGATGCCGCTTTTAACCCAGGTAACAACGATCTTAGCCACTTATGCCGCCTCCGCTGCTGCCGGACCTTTACGCCGGGCCAATTCTGCTTTCACGTCTTTAAGCTGGCTGAGGGCCAAAATGGTCGCCTTAGCTACGTTGACTCGGTTAGGGCTGCCCAGCGACTTAGTCAAAATGTCCTTGACGCCTGCCGCTTCCAGAACGGCGCGAACACTGCCGCCGGCAATGATACCGGTACCGACTGCGGCCGGTTTCAGCAACACTTCGCTAGCGCCGAATTTGACCCTGATCTCATGCGGGATGGTTGTGCCGGCGAGCGGTACCTGGATCAAATTCTTCTTGGCAACTGCGGTGGCTTTAGTGATCGCCACCGGCACTTCTGCCGCTTTATCCATACCGATGCCGACAAAGCCATGGCCGTCGCCGGTGACTACCAGGACACTGAAACGGAGGCGTTTGCCTCCTTTCATGACCTTGGCCACACGGTTGATGTGGATCATCTTATCTTTTAGAGTCAGCTCGGCTGGGTCGATTTTAATTCTTGGTTCTTCGCTCATGTTTTTAACCTTTATTTATATCGTTAATCCGGCTTTTCGAGCGGACTCAGCAACCGCTTTTACACGGCCATGGTATTTAAAGCCGCCGCGGTCGAACGCTACCTGCTCGATTCCCAGCCCCTTGGCCCGTTCAGCAATCAAGGCACCGATCAATTCAGCCTGGGCGACCTTTTTCTTGCCGTCCAGTTTGCTCTTTAGATCCGGTTCGAGAGTCGAGGCGGATGCCATGGTGTGCCCCTTCACATCGTCGATCACCTGAGCATATATATGATTTGAACTGCGAAAAACACATAGCCGCGGTTTAGCCATTGTGCCTTGTACCTTGCCGCGGACACGTACATGTCTTTTGATGCGTGCCGTTCTAGTCTGGATACTTGCCATTTATGCCTTTACTCCAACGCCTTTTCCGGCTTTACCGGCTTTCTTGCGAACCACTTCGCCTGCATATCTGATACCCTTGCCGCGGTAAACATCAGGCAGGCGGATTGCCCGTATTCGCGACGCCATTTCGCCGACCACTTCTTTGGCCGTCCCGCTAACCTTTATTTTTGTGGTACCCTCGACATCAAGAGTTACACCCGGTATCGGGGTGACTTCTATTGGATGCGAAAATCCCATCCTCAGCTTCAAATTGCTGCCCACTTTTTCCGCGCGGTAGCCGACCCCGGTGATTTCCAGTTCCTTGACGAACCCTTTTGTCACTCCCTGTACCATGTTTGACAGCAGTGTGCGGGTCAAACCGTGAAGTGAGCGGTGAAATTGGTCGTCATCAGGCCGGGACACTGTCAGAGTGTTGTTTTCCAGAGTAACGGTCATGGAACGATGGAACTTCTGATGCAGTTCCCCCTTGGGACCTTTCACGGTCACGCCGTCCTCTTTAATAGTTACGGTTACACCCGTGGGTACCTGTATTGGCATTCGTCCGATTCTAGACATAGTTATTTCTCTTTGTACTTCCTACCAAATGTAGCACAGTAGTTCCCCGCCAGTGCCCTGACGCCAGGCCTGCTGGCCTGTCATTACACCTTTCGACGTGGATATGATCGCAATTCCGAGACCGCCGGCGACACGAGGAATCTCTTTTCGTTCGACGTAGACTCTCAGACCTGGCTTACTGACGCGCTCTAATCTTGACAGCACCGGTTGGTTCTTTCCGGTATATTTGAGCTTGATCTTGATCATGCGGTTCGGCTTACCCTTCAGCACCTCGAAGTCCGAAATAAATCCGTCCTCTTTCAAGACCTTGGCAATTGCCTGTTTTGTTTTCGAATCTGGCATCAAAACCGAATCCTGCCGCACCATGACCGCATTGCGGATTCGGGTAAGCATATCGGCTATTGGGTCACTAACAGTCACCTTTCCTCCCTCAAACTCGTTTTTTCGATTACCAGCTCGACTTTCTTATTCCGGGTATTTGTCCCGAAAGAGCCAGCTCACGAAAGCAAATGCGGCAAAGTCCGAACAAGCGAATATATGCGCGGGGACGGCCGCACTGATGGCAGCGGTTGTGCTGCTGCACCCCGTATTTGGTTGGACGAGCCCACTTGGCAATTTCTGATTTTTTCGCCATGATTACTCCTTGGTAAAAGGCATTCCTAACAATGCCAGCAAATCGCGACTTTCCTGGTCGTTTCCCGCCGTGGTCACTATGGATATTTCCATGCCCCGCGGCTTGTCGATGCCTTCGACTTCGATCTCTGAAAAGATAGTCTGTTCCTTGAATGCCAGAGTGTAGTTGCCCCTGCCGTCAAAGGACTTCCGGGAGACTCCATTAAAATCACGGATACGGGCCAGGTAAGCGTTAAAAAGCTTGTCCAGGAAGTCCCACATTCGCTCCCCGCGCAGCGTAACTTTTAAGCCAATAGGCTGGCCTACCCTCAACTTGAAATTGGCGATAGATTTGCGGGACTTCGTCGTTATCGCGTGCTGTCCGGAAATCGCCGCCAGGTCTTTGCGTGCGGCGTCCAGGGCTTTATCGTTCGTGAGGGCTTCGCCCATGCCGATGTTCATTACCACCTTCTCGACATGTGGAACCATCATAACGTTCTTGTAGCCGTAGAGCTTCTTGAGCGCCGGCGCGACATCTTTCTGATATTTTTCTTTCAACTGCGACATTTAATCAATAACCTCTTGGCATACGCGGCAAAAGCGGACTTTCTTGCCGCCTTCGAGCACGCGCACACCTATCCTGGCAGGATGATTGCACTTGTTGCACATCAGCATAACGTCGGAAACGTGAAGCGAGGCTTCGCGCTCCACAATGCCGCCCTGCTGGGCACCGGCAATCGCTTTGGCGTGTTTCTTAATGATGTTGGCGCCTTCGACCACAACGCGATTATCCTTGTAATTGGCAGTGCGCACCTTGCCTTTCTTGCCCCTGTCTTTGCCGGTAATTACAAGTACGGAATCACCTTTTCTAATCTTCACTATCTAATAACCCCAAAAAATATCGCATTACGATTAACTACAGAACCTCAGGAGCCAGAGAGATGATCTTGGTAAATTGTTTCTCTCTCAGTTCGCGGGCTACGGGACCGAATATGCGGGTTCCCTGCGGATTGCCGCGTTCTCCCAGAATTACGGCTGCATTTTCATCGAACCGGATATACGAGCCGTCGCGGCGCTTGTAAGGATGCGTGGTCCGGATAATAACCGCCCGGACTACATCGCCTTTCTTGACCGCTCCTCCCGGAATTGCTTTCTTGACCGAAGCGACGACGACGTCACCCAGCCGGGCATATCTCCGGCCGGAACCGCCGAGAAGGCCGATGCACATGATCGAGCGTGCCCCCGTATTATCCGCTACTTTCAGTCTGGTATAAGTTTGAATCATATTTCACCCGCACTAAACAATCTCTGTCGGTTGGACAACGATAGCTCCCTTTTTGGTAACGATCTCGGCTAACCGCCAGTGTTTTTCTTTTGAGAGGGGCCTGGTTTCAACGATTTTCACGATATCACCGGGCTCACACTCTTTTTTTGCGTCGTGGACTTTGTACTTCTCCACTTTCTTGATAGCCTTCTTATACAAGCGATGGTGACGCGAACTTTCGACGGCGACTACCACCGTTTTTTCCATCTTGTTGCTGAGAACCTTGCCGATTCTGATTTTTTGTTTTGTTTCCAAGACTACATCCTACCTAGAAGATAATTCTTTTTCGCGGATTACTGTTTTCAAACGGGCGACATCTTTTTTCACCCGGCGAATTTCACGGTGATTAACAAGCTGTTTGGTTTCTAACTTGAAACGCAGGTCAAGCAGATTCCTGGCGGCATCCGCCAGCTGCTTGTTCAACTCTTCTGGTTTTTGTGATCTAATATCTGAAGCTTTCAACTTTGCTACTCCGTCTATTTTCCAGCGGCGATTTCTGTCGTCTCTCTGACGACGAACCTGGTATCGATCGGCAGTTTGTTCGACGCCAGACGCAACGCCTCGCGGGCTAAGCTTTCTTCAATACCGCCCATTTCGAACAGGATTCGTCCCGGTCTTACCACGGCCACCCAATGATCTGGGGTACCCTTGCCGGAACCCATACGGGTTTCCGCAGGCTTCTTCGTTATCGACTTGTCCGGGAAGATGCGGACCCAGATATTGCCGCCTCTTTTCACGTGATGGGTGATGGCGCGGCGAGCCGCCTCTATCTGGCGGTCGGTCAGCCAGGCCGAATCCAGAGCCTGCAGACCGAAATCGCCGAATGTTACGGCAGTACCGGCATGGGCCGCTCCGCGGCGATGCCCTTTCTGAGTCTTGCGATATTTTACGCGCTTAGGTTGTAGCATCGTTATTCTCCAGACTTACCTTCGTCTGCTTTGGTCGCAGTTTTTTTCTTCCTGGTCTTCTTGGCGGGTTTCTCTACAGCTTCAACGGCCGGTTCTGCCTCGGCTTTTTTCGCCTTGGTCGTAGCGGTCGTCTTTCGGACCGTTTTCTTCTTGGCAGCCTTCTCTTCTACCGCTGCTGCCGGCTCGGTTTCAACCGCGACCGGTTCCGCAGCCATTTCTACTGTCTTTGCCGTTGTTTTTCTCTTTCTCGGAGCCTTAGCGGCCGGTTTTTCTTCAATTTTTGCGGCCATCTCTGCTTCAATGACCGGTGCGGCCGGTGCGGCTTCACCGCTTACGGCGACTGTGGCCTCGGCGATTATTTCGGTCTTGCGCTGCGGCAGGATGTCGCCCTTGTAGATCCAGACTTTTACCCCGATCCTTCCCATCGTCGTTTTTGCTTCGGTAAAACCGTAATCAATATCGGCACGAAGGGTATGGAGGGGTACCTGTCCGTCATGCATATTCAGGCGTCGGGCGATTTCGGCACCACCTAAGCGTCCGGCGCAGTGTACTCTTATTCCCTTGGCCCCAGCCTGCATCGTGCGCAACAGCGACTGCTTCATGGCACGGCGGTAAGCCACGCGGCGTTCCATTTGTTCCGCGATCGATTGGGAAACCAGTTTAGCGTCAAGTTCGGGCTGATGGACTTCCTGAATATTCAGTCTCACCTTCTTACCGATCAGGCCTTCCAGGAGATGCCGGGTCTCTTCAACTCGCTGCCCGCCCCGGCCGATAACAATGCCGGGTCGCGCGGTTCGGATCGTCACGGTAACCTGGTTTGACTGGCGCTCGATTTCAACGGTAGAGATAGCTGCATCTGAATGCCGGTCCACGATTAGTTTGCGCAGCTTCAAATCTTCCTGCAAAAATTCAGCAAAGTGGCGGTCGGCATACCACTTACCTGCCCAATCTCTGATTACGCCGAGACGAAACCCTAACGGATGAACCTTATGTCCCATACCTCTCCTGTTCCGTGACAATAACCGTCAGATGGCTTGAACGCTTATGTATCGAACCGGCCCGTCCGCGAGACTTGGGTCGGTAGCGTTTCATCATCGGTGCCCCGTCAGCGAAAATCTTGGAAATCTTTAAATCGGCAGAAGGTAAATTGAAATTCTTCTCCGCATTGGCCGCGGCCGATTTGATTACACCGGAGACTATTTTAGCTGCGGGAGAAGGAACGAACCGAAGCGTGTCTAACGCTTCGTCAACCTTCTTGCCCCGTACCAAATCGATGACCAACCGCACTTTTCGCGGGGATGTCCCGGTATTTTTAGCTTGCGCTCTAACTTCCATTTTATGCCTTACCTGAAAACAACACTTTTATTCTGCGGCCTTTTCGACCTTCGCGGTATGTCCGCGGAACGTCCGGGTTGGAGCAAACTCACCGAGACGGTGCCCGACCATGTTTTCTGTTACGAATACAGGTATGTGCAGGCGGCCGTTATGCACGCCTATCGTCATCCCCACCATTTCTGGGGTTATAGTCGACCACCGTGCCCAGGTCTTGATTACCGCTTTCTGACCGGAGCGGGTAAGTGCATCGACTTTCTTCATTAACTTGCCGTCTATTGCAGGTCCCTTTTTCGTTGACCTCGACATATCTTAAATTACCCCCGACGCCGCTTGATAATCATCTTATCGGAAAACTTACGTTTTCTGGTTTTATAGCCCAGAGCAGGTTTGCCCCAGGGAGTTTTCGGCCCGGGATGACCGATTGGAGAACGGCCTTCGCCGCCGCCATGGGGATGGTCCCGTGGCGACATAGCGGAACCTCTGACTGCAGGCCGCCGGCCCAGATGTCGGCTAGCCCCTGCCTTTCCCAGCTTAACGCCCTGGTGATCGACATTGCCTACCTGTCCGACAGTCGCTGAACACTCGGCACGAACCCGTCTCATTTCTCCGGAAGGTAACCGGACTAGGGCGTAATCGCCTTCCTTGGCCATGAGTTGTGCGGCGCCGCCCGCGGTACGCACCAATTGCCCGCCTTTCCCTTTCTCCAATTCAATATTGTGAATCAGAGTACCGGTCGGAAGGAGGCCGAGGGGAATAGTATTCCCCGGTTTTAATTCTGCTTCAGGTCCTGACTTGATTGTATCGTCGACGTTCAGTCCCAGCGGGGCCAGAATATACCTTTTTTCGCCGTCGGCGTAAAAAATCAGCGCGATTCTGGCAGTCCGGTTCGGGTCGTACTCAATGGCTTCGACGCGGCCGGGGATGCCGATCTTTTCGCGCTTGAAATCCAATACGCGGAGTTTCTGTTTGGCGCCACCGCCGCGATGACGAACAGTGACGCGTCCCTGAAAATTGCGCCCCGCTTGTTTCTTCAAAGGAAGAAGCAGCGAGTTTTCCGGCTTATCCTTGGTTATCTCTTCGAAGGTGGAGCCAGTCATGCCCCGCCGGCTTGGAGAAGTCGGGCGATAAACCTTTAGTGGCACTTGATTACCCCTTTCATTTAGACCTGTGAACCCTCAAATATTTCAATCTTGTCCCCCGGTTTGAGTGTGACAATGGCCTTTTTCCACGGGCGAGCCGGGATAAGCATCCGGCCGCGCCGGCGGTTCTTACCGGCGACAGTCAAAACGTTTACCGCAGTAACATGGACTTTGAAAGCCTTTTCCACGGCTTGCTTGATCTGAACCTTGGTTGTCGTCCTGGCAACTTCAAAAGTATATTTACCCTGTGCCTGCTGACCGCTATATTTTTCGGTGATCAGCGGCCGCCGCAGTACATCAAACAGCTGCATCGCTTACTCCTGCGGGTTTCTCGCCCCACAACTCGTCTGCTTTACGCAAGGCCTCTACCGTAATTATTAATTTCTTATGGTTGAGCAGTGCGACGACATTCAATAGTCCGGCGGGTATTATCTCGATGCCGGGTATATTACGCGTTGATTTTATCACGTTTTCCTCAGATTGCGGAGTTACGACCATGGCCTTGGAATCCACGCCGAGGGCGGATAAGATTTTAGCCATCTCTTTCGTCTTGGGTTCGGCGAAATTCAGTTCCTCGATTGCTATCAGATCGCCGTCTTTCGCTTTCGCGGACAAAAGGCAGCGGAGAGCCAGCCGTCGCATCTTTTTCGGAAGGTTCTGACGGTAATCTCTGGGATGAGGTCCAAAAACAACGCCTCCGCCGCGGCGCAATGGCGATTTTATGCTGCCGGCGCGAGCGTTGCCAGTATGCTTCTGGGCAAACAGCTTTTTCGTGCTGCCGGCCACTTCGCCGCGGGTCTTGCTGTCGGCAGTTCCCTGGCGTGCGTTGGCCATCTGGCTTACCATGGCCTGATGTACCAGCGCATTATTGAACGGTACGCCAAAAACGTAGTCACTGACTTCGATCTGGTCGACTACTTCACCAGCGTGATTATGAACTGGCAGTTGCACCGGATTTCTCCTTCGATTTCCTGATTAGCAGCAGCCCTTTGCGGATTCCCGGCACTGCGCCTATGATCAACAGCAGATTGCGTTCGGGATCAGCCTGGAAAACTTCGAGGTGTCGTACTGTAACCTGTTCACCGCCCATTCGCCCTGCCATGCGTAATCCCTTCCAAACGCGTCCCGGGGTCGTGGTCGAGCCGATGGCTCCGGGATGGCGGTGACGGTCTGATTGACCGTGAGTTTTCGGACCGCCGGCAAAGCCGTGCCGCTTGACGACGCCGGCAAATCCTTTGCCTTTGGATATCCCGGTAATGTCGACGTGGTCGCCGGCCTTGAAGGCGTTAACGTCCACTTTGTCGCCGACCTTGACTTCTTTGGTGTCCTCTCGGAACTCGCGCAGATGCTGGAAACTACCTAGTTCTTTGACATGTCCTTTTTCGGGAGACGTCAAGCGTTTGGACATACCGAAACCAAGTTGGACGGCTTCATAGTGATCCCTGGGCATAGTTTTTACTTGCACGACCGTGCAAGGCCCGGCCTCGATCGCCGTTACCGATTCGATAACGCCGTTATCGCGGTATACCCGGGTCATGCCTATCTTTTTACCTAAAATTCCTCTTAACATTTCTAATTACCTGGTCAAGTAAATTTTAAAGTTTAATATCGATTTCTACCCCCGAGGGCAGATTTAATCCGGTCAGGGCATCGACTGTTTTCGACGTCGTTTCGCCGATGTCGATTAACCGGCGATGAGTACGAATTTCAAATTGCTCCTGGGAATCCTTATCGATGAACGGCCCGCGGATAACGCTGAACTTTTTGATGTGCGTCGGCAGCGGTATCGGACCCGAAACAACGGCCCCGGTCCGCT
>JAUSGV010000103.1 GCA_030648675.1 Dehalococcoidales bacterium | reverse complement strand
CGGAGATTGGCAGTAGACGTGGTATCGCTTACCAGTACCTCCAGTTTGCTGAGCGTACCCGTTCCGGCAGTGTTCTGGAAGCGCTGTGCATTCAAGAAAGAACTTACGTAGACTGCATTGCCGTTGTTTAGGCCGAAAGTCGATGAGCTTGATGGGGGAGGTGGTGTCGTGCTAACGGCAGTTGTAAAAGTCTGATCAAGACCATAGCTCGTTCCATCACCGCTTGCCACCGCGCGGTAATGGTAAACGGTACCCGGTATGAGACCGCTAAGTACTGAGCTGATAGTGCCGGGTGTAGTTTTGGTCTGAACAGTAGTGGTGCTGCCGTAGCTCGTTGTCGTGCCGTACTGGAAGCTAACGCCAACGGAGGTGGCAGTACCCAAGCTGCTCAGGTTTCCATTGAGAGTAGCACTGCCTGTGGTAATACCGCTGGCAATGTTCGTGGTCACTGATGGCGGAACCACGGTTGCGGACGTTGACATGGTAGCCCGCATAACGAAGGGCGTACTGTTCAGGTCTCCGATAGTGCAAGTACCCGGTAATGAACCAAATGGGTAAGAGTAACAGTCGTGAGAGTTTGAAGGCATGCCTGTACTCTGATAAGCAATTCCTGTGGTGCTCTGCGGCAAGAATGCCAACCAGTAGTAGGCTCCCGAGGTTACCGGCAGGTTCAGACCGCTGATACCCACCCAGCCGTTAGCGGATCGCACCGACCCTGCGTCGAGAAGCAAGTTGCCAGGTTGGCCGTTATTGTCAGCGTACACACCCAGCCGGAGATTGGCAGTAGACGTGGTATCGCTTACCAGGACTTCCAGTTTGCTGAGCGTACCCGTTCCGGCAGTGTTCTGGAAGCGCTGAGCATTCAAGAAAGAGCTTGGATACACAGAATCACCGCCATTAAGGCCGAAAGTCGATGAGCCGGATGGGGGAGACGATGTCGTGCTGCTGGCAGTTGTAAAAGTCTGATCGAGGCCGTAGCTCGTTCCATCACCGGTTGCCACCGCACGGTAGTGATAAGTAGTGCCTGGCGTGAGACCGCTAAGTACTGAATTGAAAGTTCCGGTTGTAGTTTTGGTCTGGACCGGGGTAGTGGAGCCATAGGACGTAGTAGTCCCGTACTGGAAACTGACGCCGACGCTAGAGGCAGTACCCAGACTGCTCAGGTTTCCGTTCAGAGTGGCGCCGCCTGTGGTAATACTATTGGCGGCATTTGTGGTCACTGATGGCGGAGTAACTGTTGAGCCGCTGCCGCTCTGAGGCGTTCCGTAGCTCACCAAAGCGTCACTTTCAGCGTAGTAGCTTGCCGCAATCCAGGCTGTGGAGCGTGAGACATTAGAAACGCGGACTTCGCCGATGCGTCCGGCGAAAAAGTTGCCGGACCCGAGCCAGCCGGTACCGATCGTAACCGGGGTAGAACCGTTGGTATAGGTCAGACCGTAGCTTTGCCAGCTATCAGGGTTGCCGCTATGGACCGCGGCGTTGCGGTAAACCCATTCATTGCCACTGGCTGAGCCCTGGGAAACGCTGGTTCCGGTTACGTATACCCAGGAATTGGCCGGGAAATTGCCGGTGCTGTAGTCGCCCGCACCAAGCCCCCCGGATGCGGAGTAGTTGTAGAAGCTTATCCACTGGGATCTCGAAGAATAGCTCTGGTCGTAATAAACAAATTGCCATTCGTGGCCGCCGGAAGCGCTTTTCCCCAACCAACGGGTGTAACCGCCGGTCGACGTGGGTTGATTCACCACAGAAGGACTCATCCAGGCACTGACAGTAAGCTGGCCGGTTGTGGTGACCGAAAAAGCGTTTGCGTCCGGCACACTTATATAGTTGTTATTACCGTTGAATGATTGGGCGACACCCATTGGGGTACCCGAAGTTGTCACCGTCGGTGTACCTTTTCCCAGACCGCTGCCGCCCTGCCCGTTATAACGATTGGCCGTAGAATCGATGAATTCCCCGGCCCCACCGTTCCCGGATTGAGCCAGGTGCCAAACTGCCACAAAACTCTTGTCCCAGACATTTTGTGCTGCAGCTGAACCGGTAGGACCAACAAAGCCGGTGTTATTAGTCTGGCCGTTGTCGTAATACAGATACAAGACAGTATCTACGGTACTGGATACACTGGGGACTTTGACCCACAAGTTGGCTTGCTTGTTCGTGCTGTCCCATCTGACGATTTCAACATAATTTTGCGTTGTGCCATCGGCTCCGGTCACAGCGAGCTTCTGGCTGTTGGAGCCGAGTGCCGAGAACATTGCCGAAACATCAGCGCCATTTGTACCGGAAGACGAACTGATGTGTATCATTACCGGGAAATTGGTTAGGGTTGAACTGACTTTAGTGTGGTTGATGGTAAGCTGAATCCGATTATTCCAGCCGGAGAGCCAGCCTGCGGCTGAGACGTTGGAAGGGTTAAATACTGCAAAACTGCTGAAAAGTACAAAGGCTAGAGCGATGATCCTTGACGCCAACTGGAATATTTTTCCTAGTTTCAATAGTCCTCTCCTTCATTTGATTTCTGATCAAGCCGGAGCGCAACCGTGCGCCAACCTGATCTGTTAGCAAAGACAGCGGGGGGTTAAACAATCTTGATCATTTCCATGTTCCTCCTCCCAACGACCCAAAAATATTTTTACAAACTAAAAAAACAATCTATAAACGGAATATATAACATTTTTGTTACATTTTACGAAGGATTTGTAACATTTTTATAACACGTCTTAACATGCTGTCAGGTCGCAAGGCATCAGTATTAAAGAGGCGCAATTTTTCTCCTGCCCTGCAGGTTATTTTGGTAGGAGTTGGTAGGTTTAGGTATTTTTGCTCTACGGATTTTTGTCTAACAATAATAGAAGCGTACCCTGCGGGCTTTCGATCCAGCCAGGCAACATAATTGTCGGGGAAAGAATATGAGCATATTCTCAGCGGCTCCGATTCTAGACGTTAGCGAAACGGAGCCTACGACAGAAGATAGGTCATCTGAATTCGTCCCGGAAATAAACCGGGTTGCGAAAATCGTGACAATCCATCAGCCGAACTACATCCCCTGGATAGGACTATTCAGCAAGGTCAGCTCAGCGGATTGCCTGATCATATATGACAAAGCCCAGTATGAAAAAAACAGCGTAATTAACCGGAACAAAATCAGGACCGATAAAGGCTTCGCCTATCTGACCGTACCGGTAGGCAAGTATCATACGGAGACGAAAATATCCGAGATCACTTTGCCACAAGAAAATGACTGGAAACGGGAACACTGGCGAAAGATAAAGGCGAATTATGCCAAAGCCCCGTTTTTTAAAGACTATGCAGGTTTCTTCGAAGTACTATTCCAAAGAGACTTCCGCTATCTCTCGGAGTTAAACGAGAGAATTCTTCTTTATCTATTGTCCTGCTTTGAAATCAGCGTGGACGTGGTCCGAACCAGCCAGTTGACGGTAGACCCCTCTCTGAGCAAGACCGATTTGATGCTGGCCTATTTGAAAAAAGTGGGGGCAGGGGTATATATTTCCGGGCCTAGCGGCCGAAATTACTTGGAAACGGAAGGGTTCCCGCAAAACAATATTGCCTTAAAATTCTTCAAATTTCAGCATCCTGTTTACCCGCAAAGATACCCAGGGTTTCAACCAAACATGTCCGCTTTAGACCTGCTTTTCAACGTGGGGCCAAGTTCGGGTGCAATTGTAAAGAGATCCGCCAGTGTTGAGGACTACCCGAGTGTGATGAGAGGTGAAAAATGACCGCTTCGAACAACAAACTGCTGTTCATAATAAATACTCCCTCCCAGGCCCACACATGGCGCCATGTCATTGAGGGCCTACTGACTAATGGCTCCGACGTAAATATACTGGCGAGGGAATACGGAGATACGCCGAAACTGCTGAGATCTTTCGGATTTCCGTACACTACTTTCAAGCCGGTCGGCTCAAAATTCTGGCGGCTCCTGGCAGTCGTCAACCACTTCCAAACCTGTTATCGCATCGCTCGAGACATCAGACCGTCATTAATAATCGGATTCGGGCTGGATGCAGCGGTCACAGCTACCTTGCTCGGTAAACCGAGCGTCGCCTTCTTCGATGATGAACATACGGTGTGGCAAAACAGGATGACCAGCTTGTTGGCGACCCGGATAATAACCCCCGATACGTTTCAGAAGACATTAGGGAAGAACCATGTGCGCATGAAAGGCTATAAAGAGCTCGCCTATCTGCACCCGAGCTATTTCGCTCCGGACCCGACGATTTATGACGAATTGAAAATCGAACGGGGTGAGCCGTACGTGATTCTGCGCTTCAATCTGCTCGATGCCATTCACGACATCGGCAGGCACGGACTTTCGGTCTCAAGCCAGATCGATCTTGTCAAGAAATTTGAAAAGCATGCTCATGTGTTTGTTTCCCCCGAAGGCAGCTTACCGAAAGAACTCGAAAGATACCGCTTGCAAATCCCTTATGACAGAATCCACCATGCTCTTTACTATGCAAACCTGCTGGTAAGTAATAGCTGCACCATGACAACCGAAGCGGCAATTCTTGGAACACCGGCGGTAAGAATTCATCCAATCGTCGGGCGCAATGTCGACCCGATGATCTTTTCCGAGCTTGAGCAGAGGTATGGGTTGATCTATTCGTACCGCAATACAAGGGATGCTGTGCAAAAAGCAATAGAATTGATATCCAGGCCCACATTGAAGGAAGAGTGGACGAAAAAACGCAAGAAGCTATTAGCGGATAAGATCGACGTGGCAAACATTCTGCTCCGTTTCATTGAGCATTCTCTGGATACTGGTACCGAGAAGATGCAACTGGAGCAAGTGAAGTAACAGGTTTACTATCCTAAACTGGAAGGAGAGTCGAGCTCTCTAAGTACGTCAAGATGCGAGATTGATGGAAACGACCGCCCGCTCAAAATCCGAGGCGATCATCAATGCTCGAGGGGCGAAGTCCGGCTAACGCTCCGACGAAACGGTCGGGGATGACTTCAAGCCGGGTATTGTAAAAAGCAGCGACACTGTTAAAATAGTCCCGCCTGCGGCGGCAAACAAACTGACCGCGAGCCATAACCAGTACCACCACGTTAAGGAACCACTAATATGTTTTTCCTGCCGCATCGAGATCAGGAACATCGGGGCCATTCTTGTCTTTGGCAATTTCCGCGGCAACGACGTCCTGCCGCTCACGGGCTTGCCCCATGACGTAGAGCATCGTATGCAGCGGCAGAGCGGTCTCATGAAAACGCCGCCGGTGGGTTGAGTTCGAGCGGCGAGCAAGTCTTATTGAAGACGGTAACGGCGCCAACCTGCCAGATATAGTGCACGCAGACGGTACCGGAAAGAAAGGAGGTCAGCGGATTTTCGCTTTCGGCCGTGCCTTTAGTTCCGCCAAACCGATGAAAACGCCCTGAGCTTTGGAAGTCGGGACGTCATCGATGAAGCGCTTGCGCCGCCAAGTCCAGAAAGCGCCGACAATGCACCCCAGGGAACTCAAGGCGCCGAATAGCAGGAACAATATTCCTGAGGACATGGGCCATGTTAGCATACAGGCAAAGGCTACTTGACCTGACAGGATACAATAGAATTCAGACGGTGCCCCTGCATAACGGAGGAAACGAAATGATTCGAGAACTAACTGAAAGCGACAAAGCTTCGATTTATCAAGTAGTGAACACGGCCGCCCGCGCTTATAAGGGAGTAATTCCCGCCGACCGCTATCACGAGCCTTATATGCCGGAAGAAGAATTGTCCCGCGAGATGGCACGAATGACTTTTTTCGGGTGGGAATCCGGCACTGAAATCGTGGGGG
>JAUSGV010000094.1 GCA_030648675.1 Dehalococcoidales bacterium | reverse complement strand
GATCAGGTCGGCAGCGTCGTGAGTGGTCCTCGGATTATTGCAGCCGACGACTCCGGCAACGCCCCGAATACGGCCGTTGATGATGTTGTCGTTTAACGGCCGGTAGGATGCCCGGAACATACCGCCGAGCAGGTAGTTGATAGTCTCATGGCTGAAGCCGGCGATCATATCGGTTTTCTGGCTGGGGATGCGTACGTTACCGCGCCGGTTGGGATAGTTATCCACCTCCGCTCGGATAATCGCTGTAGCCGATTCGAGGCCGTGATGCTCATCAAATGGCATGTGTACCGCCCCCTGGATCTTCGCCCTGGGATCGGTGGTGATTACCTTGGTGTGATAACAGTTCGCCGTATCGGCCAAGCCCTGCATGATGCACTGCACGTCGACAACGATTGCCTCCAGGGCACCGGTAACAATGGCAAGTTCCTGCTGCAAGAAGTTGCCGGCAATGGGCACGCCGTGACGCATCAGCATTTCATTAGCCGTGCAGCACATACCGGCCAAGTTTATCCCTTTAGCCCCTTTGGTTTTAGCGTAAGCAATAAGTTCCGGGTCGCGTGAAGCCACTGCCATCATTTCAGCCAATTGAGGTTCGTGCCCGTGAATAATTACGTTTACTTCATCTTCTTTCAACACGCCGAGATTAATCTGGCTCAATACCGGTGCCGGCGTACCGAAAATAATGTCCTGCACTTCGGTACCGATCATGCTGCCGCCCCATCCGTCAGCTAACGAAACTTTCGCGCCGAAGTTAAGCAGATCTTTATAGTCCTGGTCGGTCCCCATATGAGTGCGATGCATAGCCTCGGTGACTTCTATATCGACACCGCGAGGAGCGATGCCCAGCTTGCGCCAGAGTTCCTGCCGCTTTATCGGAGCACGCTTCAGAAAGAGAAGTTCTCCTTCCTGCTTACCGAATTCGGCCATCAATAGTTTGGCACAATCAACCGCGATTTCTTCAACGCTTCGGTCGCCGATAGTTACGCCAAGGTCGAGAGCTAGTTGCAGCAGTTTCTGCTCGTCTTTTATCTGGTATCCGGGAGCTTTACCCTGAGCAATGTCGAGGAACAGCTTCGCCATGACACGGCCATGATCTCCGTGCGCGGCAGTACCGGCAGCGATCATTCTGACAAAGTTACGTGCGGCTATGGTCTCCGCGGTAGCTCCGCAAACACCGCGCCGTTTCTTCTTTTCTTCAGCGGTCTCTTCCTTCCCTTTTGCTAAAGGGACGCGGCACGGGCCCATACCGCAGATCGAACAGCAATTACCAGCCGCCCCGATTGGACACGGCGACATCCTGGCTGCTCTATCAAAGGCCGTACTACAGCCGTCTTGAGCTGCCTTTTCCAACATCTCAAGGGTTGCCGGATCAACGCTTTTAATATCTTCTTTATCTGGCATTTATTGTTCCCCTCATCCCTCAGTCTTGTATAGGTTAATTTAATTATACGAGACGAGTGTATGTTATGTAAACTACTTTTATCCTATTTTTGTCAGGTCGCCAATAAGCTGACGAACCAGTTTTATAGCTTCGGGATGACGCATGATCATAACGTCGCCGCCGGCAAGGAGCAGACAGGTTGCGGAAATAGCTTCAAGCAGAATGCCGCGCTTTTTGGGGTCGCCCATCTTGGGATCATCCTCAGCGGTAACCTTTGCCTCGCGGCTTTTCCAGGTTTCCTTGGATATATTGCAGATTATCGGGAATTGAAGCTTTTCGTCCTGCTGGGACAACGCTGCCATTCGCACACGTTCGATCACTGAGTATGCATATTCCAGACCGTAGCCGAGACCGCTCACCGTGGTATCCATGATTAATTGGCTATCCGGCACGCCTAGATTTCCCAGGAGAATATTCAACTGCTTGGCGAGGTTTATATCGATTGGCGACGATGCGATCACCGTGTGCTGGTAGCCGAGGGCGGCGGCACCGATCTTTTTATGGTCGCCATCCTCGACAGGTCCGAGCAACAGGTTCTTTCCCTGGCAAAGCTCGGCGACTCGACGCAATAACGCGGTATCTTTTTCATGATTGGCCGTACCCCAGACGATTAAAGGCACATCGATGGCGTCGGCAACACTTTTCGCTACCTGAGCGGCTTCCTCTTCACCCCGATTAAGGCCGTTAGGGTCGGTGCTTATCATCTGCAAGCAGATCATTTCGGCACCGTAGTCGCTAACGCACTTTTTAGCCCAGGCAACAGGATCGGAGGTAACTCCGACAAATGGCTCAAGAGCCGCTGCCGCCCAATCTTCCGGCGGGCAATCCCAGACTTCCATGGCTATCCGCGGTGGATTCGGCATTTCACCTTCGAACAAATAGAACGGATAGCTGTTTTCACCACCGACGGTTACGGCTTTTGCTCCTTTACCTAAAGTCAAGGTCTTTATCTTGCCGTTATATAATGTTTTAGGAATATCTACTACCATTTTGACTCCTACTGATGTAAATCCAAAATGCTAATTTCTAAATTCTAAATAAATCCAAAATACCAAAATTCCAAATCTCGTTTAGTACTTAGGACTTAGGATTTGGAGCTTGTTCGCTTACGCTGGTTTTTTCCTTTTTTCGCTGCCGTACCATTCTTTGGAATACCAGTAGCGTTCGGCAGTTTCAAGGTATTTCAGTTTATCTTTGCGGCTTTGCAGCTTCTGACGCCATTTCCCGGGTTCTTCTCCACAGGGTTTACCGGCCTCGAAAGTTGCCCCCAGCACCTCTACCGATTCACGTCCCGGAGCGGCCTTTTTCACAATATTTTGCGTCATATCAGTCACCTCGCCTAGTTCAGACCGGCCAACCTTTTGGCCGACCATATTGTACTTGCCAGAAGCATAGTAATCAGCATGGGACCCACTCCACCAGGTACCGGCGATATAGCCTCTGCCTTTTCTTTAACTGCATCAAAATCAACATCGCCAACTGTTTTTCTCTTTTTTGTAACGGGGTCCACGACGTAGCTGGCCCCAAAATCCAGGACTACCACACCTTCTTTTACCATATCTGCGGTAATAAAACGAGGCTGATTGACCGCCGTAACGAGAACGTCGGCGCGACGCGTATATTCACCAATGTTTTTTGTCGAAGGCTGGCAAAGGGTAACATTGGCGCCGGCTTTATCTTTATTGTGCACCAGAATCGAAGCAAACGGCTTACCGACGAGATTGTCGACGTTCACGATTACCACCTCTTTGTTTTTGACACTGTAGCCGCTTCTTACCAGCATTTCGTGCATTGCCAATGCCGCGGCTGGAACAAATGCCGATTGCCCTAACCAGGCTTTCCCAACATTTACCGGCTGGAAGCCATCAACATCCTTTTCCGCCGAAACCGCAGCCAACGCGTTCTCTTCGGACAGGTGCGCCGGCAAAGGAAGTTGAATAAAGATACCGTGTATTGCCGGGTCGCTATTCAAGCTTTCAATATTGTTTAACAACTCAGATTCGCTTATCGTCTGCGGCAACCGGAGCATGGCTTCACGGATACCGACCTCTTCGCAAGCTTTGGCTTTTAATCCGACGTAAGTTACCGAACCCGGATCTTCCCCGACTATGATACCGGCAAGGCCGGGAGTTACGCCGCGCGCTTTCAGACGTTCAACTTCGCGCTTCAGTTCTTCTCGTATTTCGTCAGATATTTTTTTACCATCCAGGATTTTAGCTGGCATAAATTCTCCAGGCTATTTGCTTGATTCCTCGGCAGCTCTGACAGTATTCACCATCAACATTATGGACGTCACAGCCCCGGTACCCCCGGGAACCGGGGTGATTGCCGCGGCTTTCTCTTTAACCGCGTCGAAATCCACGTCGCCGACCTGCTTGTTTTTCCCGGTTACCGGATCGGGAACGAAGTTGACGCCGACATCGATTACAACTGTACCTTCTCGTACCATATCAGCGGTAATCGCCCGGGCCTTTCCCACGGCAGCGACAAGAATATCAGCCAGTTGCGTGATCTCCGGCAGATTTTTCGTTCCGGTGTGGCATACCGTCACCGTGGCATTCGCACCGGGCTTCCTTTGCAACAGAATGCCGGCTAACGGTTTTCCGACGATATTGCTGCGCCCGACTATAACGACGTGCTTCCCTTCCGGGGCATGTCCGCTGCGAACGAGTAATTCTTGCACGCCGTACGGCGTCGATGGGAAGAAAGTATCTTCACCAAGCAACAATTTGCCGGTACTTATCGGATTTGTCCCATCCACATCCTTGGCCGGAGAAATAGTGCTTTCTGCTTCGATCGCATTCAAGTGTTTCGGCAGGGGTAAAAACAAAAGAATTCCGTGAACACTCTGGTCGCGATTCAGTTCGGCGATTTTTCCCAAAAGATCTTGCTGAGTAGCAGCTGAGGGGAGCCGGGCACAATCGGTAGTCACGCCCGTTTCACTGCAAGTCCTGGTAATGCCGCGCAAATAGGAGAGCGAGGCCGGGTCTTCTCCGACGAGGATCGTTATCAGTTTTGGAGATATTCCTTTCGCCTGCAAACGGCTAATCCGCAGTTTCAGTTCCGTTTGAATTTCGAGAGCTATCTTCTTCCCGTCGATTATCTCTGCTGTCATCGTTTGCCCCCCGAATTTACGGTGGTTGATTGTTTCATGATCTCGTCCATCAATTCGTTAACCGCCGCGACTGCACGGGAGCCATCGGGCAGGTCCAGTAAAGGCCGCTGCTGCAAGTCGTATTCGTACAGCAAGTCGTCCTCCGGAACTAAAGAAGCCGGTGACAATCCCAACTTGTCCAATTCTTCTCGAACGGCCGGTACGAGACCGCCGGGTACCATATTTACCACGAGCAACTGCCTTTTTACATTTAGTTTAAGCTCCGAAACCAGTTCTTTGATCCTGGCAATGGTCCGTATACCTTTTATCGAATGGTTGGAAACCAGCAAAAGAGCGTCGATATTTTGCGTCGTTCGCCGGCTCAAATGCTCCATTCCGGCTTCATTATCCATAACCACATAGGCATAATTCCCGGACAGTGAATCGATCATCTTCCTCAACACCACGTTAGGATAACAGTAGCAATCGGGGCCTTCACCCCTCCCCATTGTTATCAAGTCAATGCCTTCGCTTTCAACTATCGCCTCGTTTAGTTTATATTCCAGGTAAACTTCTTTGGTCATTCCCGGCGGTATATCGATCTTTTCATCGTTAAAAGACGCAATAATACCGCCGAGAGTTCGTCCTACCTTCATTCCCAGGCTTTCGCCGAGATTTGCGTTAGCGTCAGCATCGACAGCTAAAATCGGCAGCAGCTTATTGTTTTTGAGGTAACGAATTACCAGACTGGTTATGGAAGTCTTTCCGCTCCCTCCTTTTCCTGCCACGGCTATCGAAAAAGTCAAAATATACTCCGTTTTTCACAACTGGAAACTTAGTCTACTTCGTGCAGCCCTTTTACTTTACCGGTGGCCAGATCGACATCGACTTTTCGGAACGCGGGATCGGACCCCGTACCCGGCATCAAACTGATAGTACCTGCCATCGGGCATAGGAATTTGGCTCCGGAGTAAATAAGGATGTCGCGTATGGGCAGCATCCATCCCTTGGGCACGCCCTTCTTGGTCGGATCGTGCGACAAAGACAGATGCGTTTTGACCATCATAGTGGCGTACTCGTCGAACTTAGGATCGGATTCGAAGGCTTTGGCTTTCTCTTCCGCTTCGGGACTCCAGGACACACCGTCGGCGCCGTAAACCGTCTTAGCGATCTTTTCGACGCGCTGGCGCAGCTTCGTTTCGTTAGGATAGAGGAATTCAAAGTGGTTCTTTTCATTGCAGGCGTCAACGACAGCGGCGGTCAATTCCTGGGCACCAGCTCCGCCTTTGGCGTAATGCTCTGAAACAGCACACCGGGCGCCGGCGGCTTCCGCCGCCCGCTTAACGATGTCGATTTCTTCCTTAGTATCCGTGGGAAACTTGTTTATGCAGACGACGGGATTTATACCGGCGGCTCTGATGATGCCGATATGGTGAACCAGGTTGGCACAACCTTTCTCTACCAGTTCCGGAGATGCTTTCTTATACGCGTCCGGTAAAGCAACGCCCGGGGTAACCTTCGGCCCGCCGCCGTGCATCTTGAGCGATCTGACTGTGGATACCAGTACGGAGACATTCGGTTTAAGACCGCTGTAGCGGCATTTTACATTCCAGAACTTCTCGAATCCGATATCGGCAGCAAAGCCGCTTTCGGTAACGTGATAGTCGAACATCTTCAGACCCACGCGATCGGCAATGATAGATGATTGTCCGACGGCGATGTTGGCAAAAGGTCCGGCGTGTACCATTACCGGTTGATACTCGGCGGTGCAGCAAAGGGTGGGGTTGATGGTATTGCGCATCCATGCGGTCATAGCGCCGGCGACTTCGAGATCGCCCGTAGTAACCGGAGTACCCTTCTTATCGTAGGCAACAGTGATATTGCCCATCCGTTCTCTCAGGTCGGCAAGATCGCGGACTATCGATAAAATAGCCATTAGCTCTGAGCTAACGGCTATAGCGAATTTGGATTGCATCAAAAAGCCATCGGTCTTTTGAGTACCCATACCGATGATGATATTGCGCAGGCTCTGGGCACAGAAGTCTATTACCCAACCCATTTCGATGTGCAGCGGGTCGATATCCAGCCGGCGCATATGACTCAGATTTTCAAGTGTTTTGTCGTTGTAGTTGCGCTCATGCTGCATTCTTGCCGTAAGTGCAACCATGGCAAGGTTATGTGCGTTCATGATGTCATTGATATCGCCGGTCAGTCCCAGCGAAAATTCGGTATGCGGGATCAAAAGAGCATTACCTCCGCCGGCTGCCGTACCTTTAACATTCATGGTCGGCCCGCCCGAAGGTTGACGGATAGCTCCACCGACGTTGTGGCCGGCCTTACCGAGGCCCTCGATAATGCCCATCGTGGTGGTGGTTTTGCCTTCACCCAGAGGAGTCGGGGTTACGGCTGTAACTTCAATATATTTGCCGTCCGGTTTATCTTTTAGCCGTTCGAATACTTTCAAAAAATCTAGTTTGGAAACCTTGCCGTAGCCTAATAGCTCACCCTTTTTCAGTTTAAGTTTCTCCCGCCATTCGTCGGGAGTGGGCATTTTTTCCTCGGCCGCATCGGCAATCTGCCAATCTGCCATTTTTGAAGTGTCGTATGGCATAGACTCCTCCTATTTTATTTCTGTCGGGTTTTATCCCTGACTAACCGTAAGGTTAGTTTTTACTAATGGTACCGGACGGGGAAGTCGACAGCAAAGATTTGTAGATCTCTTTTACGACAGAAATGACCGGTAGGCTCGCATCAAGAACCGGACGATTGGCGAGATCGGAATCGATAACAGCTTGATCGTAAGGGATGAAACCTAGAAATTTGAACCCCGGGAGATTGACAACCAGAAAGTCCTTTTCCTTGTCGCTTTTTATCTTATTCCCGACGACTAGGATGCTGGTCAACCCGATATCCCGGGCCAATTGGCGTATTTTAAAAGCGGTTTCAACGCTGCGGTGTCCCGGCTCCACGACGATTATCAAGACATCTACCGCTTTCGCCGTAGCGCGGGTAAGATGCTCAATGCCCGCTTCCATATCGAGAATTATCACCTCGTTGCGCTCCAGCAGAAGGTGGCTCACCAGGGCTTGCAGCAGGACATTTTCGGCACAGTAACAACCACTGCCGCCCCGCTTTAGTTGTCCCATTACCATGAGCTTCACGCCATGATGCTCACGCCAATACTTTTCCGGTATATCATCCACTTTAGGATTTAAGCGGAAATAGCTACCCGTTTCTCCCGGACGAGCTCCGGTCCTTTCTTGAACTAAATCTTTCATCTCTGAGATAGGCGTTATCTTATCGGCATCAGGTACACCTAGAGTCGCCGCCAGCCCCGGAGCAGGGTCGGCATCGATAGCCACGACGGAATAACCTGACTCGGCAAATATCTTCGCGAGCGTGGCGGACAGCAGGGTCTTCCCTACACCCCCTTTTCCACTAATAGCAATCTTCATGCTTTGTTAAACCCTGCTGAATACATTTAAGGCTGAGACTTTTTGGAAAGCACTCAGCCTTTTTTACCGGAGTATATGAAGATACAGACAGTATACCCTGTGCAAGACTAACAGTCAATAAT
>JAUSGV010000092.1 GCA_030648675.1 Dehalococcoidales bacterium | reverse complement strand
TTCCATGACACCGTAACCTGCGTGGAACCAATTGCCGTCGCGTTCGCCGATGATGGTGCCGCAGGCGGTTGCTGCGTGGTGTCCACATTCCCGGAGGTAACCGAAACAGAATTCGATGCTACCGATTCTCCAACGGAATTGTAAGCGTAAACGCGGTAGTAATAGGTGGTGCCAGGTTCTGTGGAAACATCAGTATAGTACGTCGAACCGGCGGGAGCCATAATGCTGATTAGCCCGCTGCTAAAGCTGTTGTTCGTCGCGCGTTCGATACGGAAACCGTTTAACCCGGTGATATTGGTTGCCGACCAGACCAAGTCGGCCTTACCTTCGCTGTTGGTAGTGGCGTTCAACGCGGTGGGAGACGCGGGCGTATTGCCGAGGAGCCATTGAGATACGGCGGCTACTTGTGACGCACTAAGGTTGTTAGTAAAAGCCCTACCGTCAAAGTTAAAGAGCCGGATGACCAGAGATTGATAGTATTCCGGATAATACAATTGCATCGGTACGATTTGAGTTTGCGTTCCGCTTTGCTGGGGCAGATAGTACGTCTCGGAGTAATTGCCAGGTGATTTTCCCGCCCACGTCGCTACCGCCCAGAATTTGCCTAGAGCAGTCTGGTCATCGATAACTACGTATTTCACACCCAGGCTGCTAACCAACTCATCGGCCTGGGATTCGTTCTGAGCAACGAATATGTTGGCGACTTTGTTTTGCAGCACCGCGTCCTGACTGGGGTTCACGCTAGGCATGCGGTGCGCGATTCGGGTGATCCAGTACCCATAGTCCCACCACGAAAGAACTCCGTATGCAGTTGCGGGGTAAGTAGTAGAAGAAGCGATTTTATAATAGTAATCCGGATCGCCAAACGGGTCCGGCGTGTTGTTCTTCATCCAGGTAAGGGACTCCATCCACGCGTCGCTGGGTGCGAAACTGGCGCCGGTAGCGGTTTGCTGGGCGGTGGCGACGTTCGGAAACAGTACGGTTAAGAAAATCAGGATTAGAGCCAGAACCAGGTTTACCCGCGAGGTGTTAAAGGAAAAACGTTTTTCTGGTTTGAGGGCGGTTCTTCTGACTCTGATTTCTCTCGCTGTTTTCTTTCCCCTGCCGAGGAACAGAGCAACAAAGAACACCACCATGGCCGGTATGCCTATCCAGGTAAACGGATTCAATAATCCTAATTTCGGTGATAGCGACGGAGCTAAAAACAGAATCGCGATGACGCCCATAGTCGCTGTGAAAAGCGAGTTTTCGTTCGCAGTTTCGGTTTTTATCAGACCGCATTTTTCCATTACCCAGGCGAAAAAATAGCCCGTAAGAACCGCGGCATTTACCGCGAAATAGTAAGCGAAACGGCGCTGTCCGATAGTTGCTGCCAGGATGACCAATCCCCAGACAACCAGCAGGCTCTTATCTGCGTTTGGCTGCCTGATGATGAGACAAACGAGCAATCCTGCGATAGTTAACAATATTATTAATACAGACAGGATTTCACTTATGTCGGATCTTTGACTGTAAGCCAAAAGCCATGCCGAAACTATTGCAACCAGGGCGAGCATAATCCAAGATTTCCACGTTTTTGGCTCAACAATTAATACCATCAAGGCCAAAAAACCGATGAAAAAGCTGGCGGTAAAATTGCCCCAGACCAGGGCGAGCGTAAACGTGCCGGTAGGAACAAGGATCGGCTGCATTTCCAGCGTGGTAAGCGAGGCTCCCGTCGGATGGAAAATGGCGAATGACGTCAGCATTAGCTGAAACAGCGACGGGGCAGCGAGATATAACACGCCGATACCGGCAAGTCCGATACCGATTATGGACAGCGGAAAATAGATTGGTTTGATATCCTTCTTCGCCATAAAGCGGGACAATAAGTTAAGAATAACAGGAACGAAGAGGGCAGCAAGCAAAGCGGCCAGATTAAGACTGTCATGCATTACGGGAAGAAACATGACCGCGGCGACGGCGAATACGATCAAGTTGACCAGGCTCAAGTAATCAGTCGATTGACGCCGCAGGTGGTCGATAAAAAACTGCAGCGTAAAGAAGACGAAGATGGTGAAGACAAATAGTAACGCCCCAAACCAAGCCAGCAGATACAAACCGAGGAAAAATCCGGCCAGCAGGCTAAACACGACCGGTTTCATAACTGCCGACCAATTCTTTTCCTTGAATTGACCGAAGGCGAGTTTCTTCTCTTTGGCTGCCTTGAGGGCAAGGATCAAGAACATCATGGCGACAGCGGTTAGCAGGGTTTCCGCCACGTGCTGGTCGGTGGAGCCGAGGATAGACCGTCCGATAAATTCTCCAGGTAAGATAGCAATAATGCTCGCAGCGATTAGACCTGCCCATCGGCCCATCACTGCTTTCCCCATAAAATACACCGGAATAACGGTCAAGGCTCCCAGAACCGCGGGATAATATGCGCCGATGACGTCGATGATATGAGCCGTCGGCTTTCCCATGCTGGCGATCCAGATAGCGGCGGCAAGAAGCCAATCGAAGAAATAGATCGCGGGGCTGCCTTGGCCTCCCGGAAAATCCAAATAAGGCATAAAATCGGAAAGCTTGGGGAAGTTAAATGCCAGGTTATCGACTATGTACATATGGTAATAAGCATCGACTGTCGAAAACCTTACGCCCTCGCTGGTGAAGATACTGTGGAAGGGCGGAAAGATGCGAAGCCATAAAGCGAAGCCGAACAGCAGAGCTATTACCAGTCCAATGAAAAAAGGCCGCAGTCGATTCATTTTCACATCCTTGCGAAAAAATAACCTGAAACGGGATTCAAAACAGAGAAGTCTGTATTGGGTAAGAGGGATACAGCCATCCGATTTACGTTTTCCTCTCTACCACCATGGCCATACCCTGTCCGCCGCCGATACACAATGTTACGAGGCCGCGCCGGAGGTTTCTCCTCTCCATTTCGTGCATGATGGTTACCACAAGTCTGGCACCGGTACAGCCGATAGGGTGTCCCAGGGAAATCCCGCTGCCGTGGACATTGGTGTTGTCCCAGCTTAAACCAAGTTCGCGCACACAGGCGATCGCCTGGGCGGCAAATGCCTCATTGAGTTCGATTACGTCAATATCCTTGATATCAAGGCCAGCTTTATGAAGAGTTTTCCTTACCGCCGGGATAGGTCCGAGACCCATATAAGCCGGATCAATGCTTGCTGAAGCGAACGATACTATGCTTATTACCGGTTTAAGGCCGAGTTTTTCTGCTTTTTTCCGGCTCATCATTACGACGGCAGCGGCACCGTCATTTATACCGGAAGAGTTCCCCACGGTGCAGGTGCCATCCTTTTTGAATGCCGGCACCAATTGGGCCATTCTATCGGGACTGGTGTCCATAGGACGTTCGTCGATTTCGAAAACTACTGGCGGCCCTTTCCGGTGAGGAATGCTGACCGGTACAATTTCCTGCTTGAAAATGCCTTCTTTTATTGCTGCCCTGGCACGCTGGTGGCTCAGGAAACCGATTTCATCCTGCTCCAACCGTGAAATACCGTATTTCGTCACGATATTTTCCGCGGTATTACCCATGTGGTAGCCGTAGAATATTTCCCACAATCCGTCAAAAACCATGAGGTCGACGAGTTCCCCTTTGGCGGAAACATCCATGCGGTATCCCCACCGGGCTTTAGGCAGACTGTAGGGCGTACAACTCATGCTTTCCATGCCGCCGGCCACGATAACCTCGGATTCCCCCAGCATGATAGCTTCGGCTCCCAGGGTGATAGCTTTCAATCCGGAACCGCAAACCTTATTGACGGTGAAGGCGGGGGTTTCCTTGTTGACTCCGGCATAAATCGAGGCTTGCCGTGCCGGATTTTGTCCCTGTCCGGCCTGAAGAACGTTCCCCATGATAACTTCGTCGACCTGCACCTCTCTAAGGTTATTGTCCCATTGACCGCAGGTCTTTTCGAGAGTGGTCGGGGCATCTCCTTTTAAAGCATCGGGGCCGTAGTTCAGCAATTGCTGACTTGCCGAGGGTCGCAAACCGGCTTTTTTCAGGGCTTCTTTAATGACCAGGCTGCCGAGCTGAATGGCCGGAACATTCTGGAGCGCGCCGCCGAAGTTGCCGACTGCGGTTCTTACACCGCTTACGATTACTACTTCTTCCATAAATATCCTAAAATTGACTAATAGATTTTTTGCGGTCGAAAAAGATACATTTTCGTTAATTTAGTCTATACTGTCACGTTCTATCCGTCAAGAAGATAATTAGAGGTAACGCAATACTGTTTTGGCTTGACTATGTGTAGCCGAGACACTACTATAAAGACGCATGGATGCGTTTATCCAGTTTTTGCGAAATCTCGGTTTAAGTTTTATTCCTCTCTTTGTCGCAGTCGATGCGATCGGTAACCTCCCCTTTATTTTAACTTTAACTCAAGAGGATGATACTGCGGAAAGGCGGCGTGTTATCCGATACGCAATGCTCACCGCTCTTGCACTGGGGTTAGGGTTTTTGGCGATAGGGCGTACCACGCTGGTGTTGCTGGGCCTCCAACCGTCAGACTTTCTCGTCGCCGGCGGGTTAATACTGTTCGTTTTGACCATCCGGCATTTCACTACCGGTAAACTGGTTGAGCTTCAGGGAAGCAGCAGTAAGGAAATGGTTGGTGTCGTTCCCATTGGAACGCCGCTCGTAGTCGGGCCGGCCGTACTCGCGACGCTTTTACTGCTGACTCCGCAATACGGCATTCCCACCGTGCTATTGGCCTTCGTATTGAACCTGGCATTTGCCTGGGTGGCTTTTTCTCAAGCCAACCGCATCGCCCGGATCATGCGCGAACCGGGGCTGAGAGCGGTTTCCCAAATTGCCAGTTTACTGCTTGGCGTTATTGCGGTAATGATGGTCCGCAAAGGGCTAGTGGAATTAATCGCGACAATGCCTTAAACTAGAGGAATAGTTTGTTATGTCAAGTACTATTTAGCTAACTAGTGCGGTGTCTTACAAAAGGGTTTACAGATGAGGATAACAAGTGACAACTCAAAATCCCCCTTAGTCCCCCTTTTCCAAAGGGGGAGAGTCCTTCCTACTCTTTCGAGGGAAGCAGACAGTTATGTAAATATATTTACGAGAACACTACACTAGTGATTTAGAATATGAAACTTTCCGAATCAGATAAAGATAGTAGAAGACTGGTACCACCGGGTCTTGTTTATCTTGCCGATAACATCACGACGAAGCAAAACGTTTTAGGGGCGGCGAAAGCCTCCAAGTCAAAATGGGCAAAAGACCTGCATTTCAGTAAAGACAACGGGACGATATTTTTTGCGGGCTGCGGGTATCAATACGACAGCGAACTGGAATCGCTGATGGCTTTGCTGCGGCGGATGGACCGGAGCCCGGTCGGGGCTGACGCGGCGATGAATTTCGCAAATCTACAAAAGAAAATAGGTATCGATGCCGGAGCGATTTACCGCCGGGTAACCGGCTCGGAAAAAGGCGAGGCCCAGCCGTTACGAGATGCGGTCAAGATCCTTAATCGCCTGGGAATCGAATTCGGTTATCTGGGAGAGGACGAACCGTGCTGCGGCGGTCCTCTTTACTATTTCGGTTTACATAGTAGATTTGAGAAACACGGGCGGGAAACTTATAACCGGCTGAAAGATTTCGGCGTGAAGAGGATAATCAGTATCGTTCCGTCGTGCACAAACACGCTGCGCAATGCGATTCCCGCCGTTGTCGGCACGCATGATATCGAGGTTAAGCACTTTACCGAAGTCGTTGCGGAACGTATCGACCGGTTGTCGTTACGTTTTCCCCGAGAGGTAAAGGTGACATATCATGATCCCTGCCAGCTTACCCGGTATCTTGGCTTAAGTGACGAGCCGCGCCGGATATTGCAGGCAATCAAAGGCATCCAACTTGTGGAACCGGTATGGACAAAGAGAGATTTTGCCACCTGCTGCGGCGGCGGGGCTGGATTCGAGGCAGTCTTTCCGGAGCTCTCCCAGATCCTGGCAGTCAACCGCGCCAATGAACTGACTGCGACGGGTGCACAGATCATCGTAACGCAGTGTCCGGGATGCATTATGCAATTAAAATCCGGGCTTAAGGAATCGGGAGCAGCCGGAGTAGAGGTACTTGACCTGGCTCAAATCCTGGCAATGTCATTGGAGAATTGACGAATGTCTCGCACAACCGACTATAAGAAAGAGATAATGGACGCGGCTCACGACCAACGCATTCGGCTGGCATTGACCCGGGCGATAGCCAGTTATCGGGCGAACGTGGACAACGCCCTGAAAAAGTTCCCTCATACCCTGAAGCTCGCCGAGGAAGTCAGAGAGATCAAAGGCCGCTCTATCGGCGAAATGGAGAACCTGGCCAATCAGGCGAAAGAAGCCGTCGAGGCAAATCACGGAAAAGCGTATATCGCTCGTACCGTTAAAGAAGCTTTGGATATAATCGGCAATCTAACCGGGAAAGGCAAGCTGGTTGTCAAAGCCAAGAGCATGACCAGCGAGGAAATCGGCCTTCGCGAGCATCTCGAAGAAATGGGCAATGAGGTTTGCGAAACCGACCTGGGCGAGTTCATCGTGCAAAAACTTGGCTCCCGACCGATGCATATATTATCCCCGGCGATACATGTGCCGCGCGAAGACGTGGCAGTGCTTTTGTCCAAACTTATCGGACGGGAACTTCCGAAGGACGATATTCCGCAGATGGTGAGTACCGCCAGGTCTCTTCTGAGAGAAAAATTCATTAATGCCGATGTCGGCATAAGCAGTGCTAATGTTATGGCGGCCGACACCGGTACCATGTTCATTATCGAAAACGAAGGCAACATCCGCCTGGCTACAGGTCTGCCTCCAATCCATATTGCCCTTATCGGCATGGAAAAACTCGTGCCTACTTTCGGCGACGCCAACAAAGTCGCTGAAGTTACCTGGCGCTTTGCGAACTACACCGTCCCGTCTTATGTCAGTTTAATATCGGGGCCAAGCAAGACCGGCGACATTGAAAAGGTTATCACTTATGGAGCACACGGTCCCAAGGAGCTGCATGTCATTTTTCTTGATGCCGGACGGAGCAAATTGGCCGCCGACCCGGTATTTCGCCAGGCGTTATTCTGCCTGAGGTGCGGCGGCTGTTTGTACGAATGTCCTGTCTTCGGCGTGACCGCCGGACACTTCGGCGATAAATACTTCGCGGGCATCGGGGCGGTTTGGGCAGCTCTGCTCAGTGGCAACGTCGAAAAAGGTGCTGCCATGGCTTATACGTGCCTGACCTGCGGACGATGCAAGGTAAGATGCCCGATGGCGATCGATACCCCGGCGATGGTTATCGCTCTCCGGAGGATGATCGCCGAAGGCGACGCGCACCTGGGATAGGCTGGGGACTGGGGACTGGGGACTGGGGACTGGATTAAAATCCGAAATTCTAAATCCGAAATCCAAAACAAATTCAATTTGCCAAAATCCAAAAAGCGATTTATATAGATTGCTTCGGTTCGAATAGAGTTCGAAACTCGCAATGACAGTTGGGGGATAACGGATTGCTTCGGTTCGGCATTGATGCCGAATCTGGCAATGACAGTGAGGGAGACGGTTCCGTAAGCACCGGCAGTGTTATAATAGGGCACGAATATTTGTTTTTCTCGAAGTCGGAGCATTGTATCATTAGTCGTCATTCCCGTGAAAACGGGAATCCAGTGTAATATAATCAGGCACGATTTCTGGATTCCCAATCAAGTTGGGAATGACAAAAAGACGAAAAGCAGTACTTATGATACAAGCCCCAAAAATGAGAGGAATATGACTGGATTCCGCCCCCGGTTCGGTGCATGAAGCACCGGAACGGTTTGCTGAGATTGCCGCAGGTTACGGCATCGCAAAGACATAGAAGATGAAGGTGAGAAGCGTAAGGGCACAAAAGATAACCAAAACCATCGCCCGCTTGTGCCGGGAGGCGAACTATTTCTTGCCTGACGATGTGGTCAAAGCTCTGAAACAGGCGTTGAAAAACGAAGAATCCCCGCTGGGGAAACAGACTCTTAAACAGATTCTGGACAACGCCCGGTTAGCCAAAGCAGAAGAGACGGCGATATGCCAGGACTGCGGCACAGCAGTCGTTTTTCTCGAACTGGGACAAGACGTTCACATTACCGGTGGCGATCTTTACGAAGCGGTTAACGAAGGCGTGCGGCAGGGGTATGAAGAAGGATGCCTGCGCAAATCGATCGCGGCACGGCCGTATTCGGCACGAACTAACACAGGTGACAATACGCCGGCGGTTATACATACCGACATTGTTGCCGGGGACAAATTAAGAATTACGGTGATGCCGAAAGGCGGCGGCAGTGAAAATATGACACGTCTTTTCATGCTTAACCCCGGGGAAAGCCGAGAGGGTGTGATCGATGCAGTAGTCAAGGCTGTGGAGAATGCCGGCAGTAATCCCTGCCCGCCGGTTGTTGTCGGTGTCGGCATCGGCGGCACAGCGGAAAAAGCCGTGTATTTGGCAAAGAAAGCGACGCTCCGTCCCCTAGGTTCGAAAAATGCCGAAAAGGAAGACGCGGCATTGGAGCGGGAACTTCTGGAGCGGGTTAACTCCCTGGGCATCGGACCCGAGGGTTTCGGCGGACGTATCACTGCGTTAGCGGTTCACGTTGAAACCTTACCGTCCCACATTGCCAGTTTGCCCGTAGCCGTGAGCCTGCAATGCCACGCGGTACGCCGCAAGGAAGCAGTCCTTCCGGAGGAAGAATGAAACAGGCGGCAAAAATACGGCTGCCTGCTGACGCGGCAACGCTAAAAAGGCTGAAAACCGGAGACAGGGTATTGATCTCAGGAACGATTTACGCTGCCAGAGACGCAGCTCACCGGAGAATAATCGATGCTTTAGACAAGGGGAAACCGCCCCCTTTTTCTCTCCGCGGACAGACCATTTACTACATGGGGCCGGCACCGGCGAAGCCGGGACAATCTATCGGTTCTGCCGGCCCGACGACAAGCGGACGAATGGATGTTTACACGCCCCGCTTACTTGCCGAAGGTTTGAAGGTAATGATAGGTAAAGGCGAACGTTCCGGGGCAGTGAAAAAGGCCATCAAGAAATACCGTGCGGTGTATTTGGCAGCTACAGGCGGGGCGGGAGCGTTGATCTCGAAAAGCGTCAAGAAATGCGAAATCATCGCTTGCCACGAGCTTGGTGCCGAAGCGATTCTTCGCCTTGAAGTAGAAGACTTTCCGGCCGTCGTGGTCAACGATATCTACGGCGGAGATCTTTACGTAGAAGGAAAAGCCAAATACAGGAGAGCGGTCGCGTGAAGAATTTCGATTTCGTAATTATCGGCAGCGGCATAGCCGGGCTGTATTCGGCAATCCTGGCACGGGAGCACGGCACGGTGCTTATAATAACCAAAGGCAGTATCGAGGACTGCAATACCCAATTCGCCCAGGGAGGCATTGCTGCCGCCATCGGCAAGGACGATTCCCC
>JAUSGV010000049.1 GCA_030648675.1 Dehalococcoidales bacterium | reverse complement strand
CAGCGGCGGGTTGCTGCTGTTGGTTTCGACTGGAAGGACATCGACGGTGTCTTCGACAAATTGGTCGAAGAGATGGGAGAGCTCAAAAACGCCGCCACGGAAAAGGAGAAGGCGACAGAGTTCGGCGACCTCCTGTTTACGTTGGTAAATATCGCCCGGCGGATGGGTATCGGCAGCGAAGCCGCGCTGCGGGAGACCAACGAGCGCTTTTACCGCCGCTTCACCTACATGGAAGACCTTTGCCGTCAACGCAATCTCACCTTTGCCCAGCTTTCCTTCGACCAGCAAAACGCCCTTTGGGACGAGGCGAAAAAGGGAACGAAGTAATCATCCCTCTTTATTATTAAAGAGGGACTAAGGGAGATTTTTAATTTGTCATACCGGCGAAAGCCGGTATCCAGAAGTTCTTACCCCTCTTTTGTAAAGAGGGATTAAGGGAGATTTCCGGGTCGTCATTCCGGACTTGCCTGTCCCGTACTTTAATCGGGAATCCGGAATCCAGAGTGCCCCTAATGTCGCCGCGAGAGTCGCCCCAGCCTCCCTCTTGTCATTCCCGCGAAAGCGGGAATCCATTGTGCCCCTAATGTCATTGCGAGATTCAGCATCAAGCTGAACCGAAGTAATCCCGGTAATTATTTAACCGTCTCGTAGAAAAAGTCTTGGTATAAAGTGTCAGGCGGTCGACATAACCATCGTTATTGTTATGTTATAATTCGAGTACCTACCGTGAAATTCAGCGAATTAGTCAGACTTCTTGAGCAAAACGGATTCGAGATTATTAAAGAAAAAGGCTCTGTCCGTTACTACGGTAAAGACGGATTAAATCAGCTGATTCGCGTTGACTATCACGGTTCCCGGGAAATTCCAACAGGTACATGTCAGGCAATCCTCAAAGCTGCTGGTTTGAAGGGTAAGGGAGGACGGTAACAATGATTGACTTGAAATATTCTCTGATAATAGAAGCAACCGAAGACCCTGCTTTCTTTTCTTTCTACTCGCCTGATTTGGAGGGATTTACCGGTGTGGGTAGCTCGGTGGAAGACTGCCTGTACAAGGCCAAGTGGGGAATGGAAGAACATGTTGCTCTACTAAAAGAGCGCGGTCTTCGCGTTCCAAGAAAGAACACCAATCCCACTGTCACAATAAAGAATGCAAAAATGGCCGGAGTAAGTTAGCCCCTTCCTCACTGATAGGTTCTATTCCCGTTTCACCTATATGGAAGACTTGTGCCGCCGACGGGAGCTTACCTTTGCCCAGCTCTCTGTTGATGAGCAAACGCCCTCTGGGAAGAAGCGAAGAAGGGGACGAGGTAGCAATCAGTAGTCTTTGCGAGTCCCGAAAATTTTCTTGCCCCTTGTGGGCTTTGTATCAAAAGTGTTTTCTTTTTGTCACCCTGAGTTTAGCGAAGGGTCTGGGGGTGGTGGAGTGAACGTGAATTGGACCCCTCCGCACCCCGGATTCTTCGTCGTTTCACTTCTCAGAATGACATTTGATACAAAACGCCCCTTGTGGGAGAGATGTAAAGCCTGCCCGTACTTGATATGGGGTGAGGGGTAAAACACTTTCTCCTAGCTTGTCATTCCGGACTTGCCTGTCCCGTTCTGCCCCGCATGACAGGATTGGAATCGGGGTGCTTTAGTCGGGAATCCGGAATCTGCCCCGATTTATCGGGAGCACCCCGCATGAGTTATACGAATCGGGGCAGTTGACCAACTTGTCATTCTCCGCGTAGGCGGGGAATCCATCGTTCCCAGTCCCTTCTCCCTTGAGGGGAGAAGTAGAGCCTGCCCTGAGCGAAGTCGAATGGGTGAGGGGTAATAAAATTGCTATTCCGGACTTGATCCGGAATCCATAGTGCCCTTTTGTCATTGCGAGATTCGGCTCGAAGCCGAACCGAAGCAATCTCGGTTATTTAACTGTCTTGGATATAATGTCTTTTTAGAAAGGTACATTAAGATAGGCAAATCTATCCAAGTAGTATAATACAGCTCAAATACTATGAAAACAAAATCCCCCCTCCTCACCAAAAGTAAATATTTAACCGGCCTTCAATGCCCGAGACTTATCTGGATCCAAATCCACGATCCGGGAAAAATACCTGAAACCGACCCGGTAACTCAGCATATCTTCGACCAGGGACATCTCGTTGGGGATTTGGCTAAGAAACTTTTCCCGGATGGACTGGATTTATCCACCGAGAATTTCATGGGCAACATCTCCAAAACAAAGTTGTTGTTAAAAAACCGGGTACCGCTATTCGAGCCGGGAATACTCGTTAATAACCTATACTCGAGGTTGGATATCCTGATCCCGGCTGGCGAAAACGACTGGGATATATTTGAAGTCAAGGCTTCCACCGCCGTGAAAGAAGTCAATTTAAACGATGTTGCGTTTCAACGCCATTGCTGCATTCGAGCCGGATTAACTATCAAAAAATGCTATTTGATATTGATAAATAATAAATATGTCAGGAACGGTGATATCGACCCGAAAGGCCTTTTCACTATCAACGATGTTACCGCTGAAGTGGAAGAAGCCAGCGAGGGTATCCACGATCAGATTGAAAATATACAGGATGTCATGGGCCGTGAAACCTGTCCCGAGATGCTCATCGGCCCCCACTGCCGCGACCCTTATGATTGCGCTCTAACCGATTGTTGGGATTGCCTTCCCGAGCATAATGTTTTTTCGCTTTATTACAGCGGTAAGAAGGCCTTAGCCATGTACAACGCCGGCATAATAACCATCGGTGAAATACCGGACAGTTACAAATTAAATGATCAGCAGCTTATCCAGAAGGCCTGCGTGTTGAGCGGCAAACCGCATATCAACAAAGCGGATATTCGTCATTTTCTCTCAAATCTGGAATATCCGCTGTACTTCTTTGATTTCGAAACCATCGCTCCGGCGGTACCTTTATTCGATGGGGTAAGACCATACCAGAATGTCCCTTTTCAGTATTCCCTTCACGTTGTCAGGAGCGAGGACGCGAAGCCGGAACATCATTCTTTCCTTGCCGAAACCGCGGGCGATCCCAGGCCGGCACTGCTGCACAACCTGCGCAGCGTCATCGGGGATAAAGGCGCGATACTCGCCTACAATAAAGGCTTTGAAGAGGGAATCCTGAAAGATATGGCGATAGTCTTTCCGGAACATAGCGGCTGGCTGGAACAGGTATGTAACAGGCTGGTCGATTTGCTGGTACCCTTCAAAAGCTTCGCCTACTACCATCCCGCTCAAAACGGCAGTGCTTCACTCAAGGCGGTGCTGCCGGCAATCACGGGTAACGGCTACAAAGACCTGGATATCAACAACGGCCAAATAGCCAGTATCTTGTACTTGTCGGCAATCTACGGGGATATGCCGGAAACAGAAAAAACTAAGTTAATGAATGACCTCGAAAAGTACTGTGGCAGAGATACCGAAGGCATGATTTGGATTGTGGAAAAACTTCGGGAACTCGCACACATATAATAACCAAACGCCTTTACCGGCTTTCAAGGCCAGGGGAATTACTTTCGCGCTGTATAGGTGGATAGATGAATAATGAAATCGTACCTTATGGAAATGAAATAATATTTTATGTCACGCCGGACGGGAAAGTCAGTATAGAAGTGTTATTCCAGGATGAAACGTTCTGGCTGAGTCAGAAGCGAATGGCCGATTTGTTCGGCGTTGAGGTACACACCATTAATTATCATTTGAAAGAAATATTTTCTTCGGGAGAACTTCAGGAAAGTTCAACTATTCGAAAATCTCGAATAGTTCAACAGGAGGGCGACCGCCAGGTCACACGCGATATAGAGTTATATAATCTGGATGCCATAATTGCGGTAGGCTACCGTGTTAATAGCCGTCAGGCTACTCAGTTCCGTATCTGGGCAACTAATACTCTTCGAGAGTTTATTGTCAAAGGTTTCGTTCTCGATGACGAGCGCCTTAAGCAGGGCAAGCGGTTTGGTAAAGATTACTTCGACGAATTACTGGAACGGATTCGTGAAATCCGTTCCAGCGAACGTCGCTTTTACCTCAAGATAACCGACATTTACGAACAGTGCAGTATTGATTACAACCGCGATGCGGAAATAACCCAAACGTTCTTCAAAACTGTTCAGAATAAATTACATTGGGCAATCACCGGGAAAACTGCTGCGGAGCTTATTGCCGAAAGAGCAAGTGCGGATAAGCCCCATATGGGATTACAGACCTGGAAGAATGCCCCTGGTGGCAAGGTTATGAAATCCGACGTGGCCGTGGCCAAGAACTACCTTGTCGAGAAAGAAATAAAGGAATTGGAACGGATTGTCTCCATGTACCTGGATTACGCAGAAAATCAGGCTGCCCGACAAATTCCGATGAAAATGACAGACTGGGTTAAAAAGCTCGACGCTTTCCTTAAATTCAACGAATATCAAATACTGGACGACGCCGGACATGTTTCCCATGATATTGCGGTTAAATTAGCCGAGAAACAATATGGCAAGTTTCGCGTGATTCAAGACAGGGACTACGAGAATGATTTCGAGAGGGAAGCGAAGAAGATTACCAATTCGCATAAACAAGGTAAGAAAAAGCCATGAGGCTACAAAGACCTGGATATCAACAACGGGCAAATAGCCAGCATCTTGTATCTATCGGCAATCTATGGTGATATGCCGGAAACGGAAAAAGCTAAAGTAATGAATGACCTCGAAAAGTACTGCGGAAGAGATACCGAAGGCATGATCTGGATTGTGGAAAAACTGCGGGAATTGGTATATAGATAAGGCTAATGAGCGCTTTACCGGCGGTTAACCTGTATGGTGGACATCTACCGCCGGCGCAATCTTATATTTGCCCAACTCTCTTTCAACCAGTAAAATGCCCTCTGGGAAGAAGCTAAAAAAGGTACTAAATAGCTCGTTCGCCCTGGTGAGCCTTTGGCCCTGAGTGAAGCGAATGGGAAGCGAAGGATTGCCGACAGGCTGGTGAAGGGTCTTCAACTACTTTCCTCTCCCCTTAAGGAGGGAA
>JAUSGV010000039.1 GCA_030648675.1 Dehalococcoidales bacterium | reverse complement strand
TGCAGCTTTTTACTATGGTGTTTTAACCGTTGCCACGGCTCTTTTCGCTTTATCCAGGCTAACGGTGGTCCTGATGATGACTGTACGGTCAATCAGACTTCCTGCCGTGTCAAACAGGGGGTTTCCGGCCAGATTTCTAGTAACCGTGTTCCAATCTATGGGTTGACACAAATGCTACTATTAAACAGTCAATTTCAAACGCTTCCGGGAAAAGGGACAAAAATGAAAATGAATTTGGCCATGTCCTTTTCTGCCGTGCTGTTGTTTTCATTTACCGGGTGCGGCTACAGTAACGCTGAGCTTACGCTTGCCCGTCAAGAAGGATACGAGAATGGCCGGACAATCGGAGTTAATGAAGGACGTCAAGCAGGTTACACTGATGGTCGAAAAGCTGGTTACGATGAAGGTTATAAAGCTGGATTGTATGCAGGAAACCAAACTGGATTCAATGAAGGCCGCGCGACGGTAAACTTTACTGGTAAACCCGTGGTTATAGGTCCGCTGTCGGTGCTAGAAAAGAATGCAATACTTACGACTGACAAAATGGGGAATTACACTACTTTGCAGATAAGTGCCAAAGTCCAAAATCTTGGCGAAGATGGAGTATTAACCGTTTTTTCTGAAGTTACTCCCAAAGACTCGGTTATGGAGGGGAAAAACAACCAAAGTATTCAAGTATTTCTAACAAAGGGTGAAGAAAAGCAGTTATATTTCAGATTTTGGATTATATCAGACGCCACGGTGAAATATTACGTAGGTGACCCGCCGCCGGTTTTCTCGCGGTAAGGTACAGCTATGCACCCATTTGAAGAAGCCTCAAGGAAGGCTAATCAACCTACCAAGACCATAATAGAAGAGATAAGTGCCGAAGAATTCAAGGTGCTCCTAGAGGAACTTAGAAAACAACTGCTTGATGCATCCATGTATTTCGACATCTGGGAGCAAATTTGGCCGACAAGCCATGTTGTAGATGTAATAAATCGATACAAGGGATTCTTTTTGCCAGTTAAAAGTGCTCTCTTTGACCAATTTTCAATTAAAATTTGCACCGTTACAGGCAATGACCCGAGACTTCCCAGTTTTTACAGGATTTTCAAAATATTAGACACTAATCCCAACCTAACTCCCGGAGTAGATGTTCAGTCGTTACGCAAACGTTTGAAGCCACACAAGGCAGTACTTGCGGCAATAAAGAGTTATCGTAACACCACGGCCGCTCATAGGGATGTAACAACCCAGGTGGTAGAGCGGAAACCAGTGCTATTCGACGAGAGTAAAAGAATGTTGAAAGAGTTTCAAGGTATCTTTAATATGGTATACAAAGCGGCTGAAAACGCAACGTGGTCATTTCAAACATTGGAGCATAATGATGCCTCTTCAGCGTTGAACGATTTGAACGAACAAAGGTAATACGTAAAAACCGAATTGATAAACTACGCTCTAAGACAAAATCCTGAACGACATCTCGAAAGTTCTGCCTATCGTTACCTCAGCTCCACCATTCGGAACAGCTCCCGAACCATTAGCTCTGGCTATAATGGCGAAGGGGCATTGAATTCTGCCTGGGTTATTCTTCCTTCCTCAACATACAAACGTATCAAGGGTTTGACTCCATATCCTATTACGTGGTAGATTTCACCTTAACCTAAAGGGCACCTGTGACGCAAACCAGAGTAGCCGACCCTTCTCATTAGCCCCGAAGAGCCTCGACCAATTCATTCAAGGTGAAAGTTGGCTGACACGCTCATTGGTTCGGAAGTGACACAGGGCAGAAACCCTGGAAGGAGCGTTTAGTTGAGGCTTTTTAGTTCGAAATGGAAAGCTACTGTGGTGGCAGGGCTCGCCATCGCAGTCATGGCCGCAATTATCATTTTCGTATATAATCCGGATAAGAACACGAGCGATGTCACTTTTGAGCCATATGACTGGTCCCGCGCCGCAGATATAGTAAGCACCTATGACCTGAGCTATCGAGAAGCCATATTCCTGGCGATGACGAAGTACGAGACCAAGCTCACCGGTGGCAACACTTACGAGATTGACGCCACGTTTCCTACTGGCAACACAGGTCACCTGACCGTAGAAATCTTACCCGATCAGGTATACCAGCCAGCTGCAGGCGAGGCCGTGATGGGTGGTGCCGGTGGGGAACCGCGAGTGTTCGGCGCTAAATTCAGCAGTCGCGAGAAGACTGATGGATTCAGCTTCAGGCTGGAGTACTTTGTACCCAATGAAGACCTTCCCGAAGATACCGTCAAACAACTCCGTTCCGTAGTGGCAACCCGTCCGGAAAGAAACCTGCTCGCATTCCTATTCCCGCTCGGTTATGCCCAGGCACAGGAACCCGGGAGCATGAACGGAGTCCAAGTGGTCGTGGAAGGAGCAGTAGAAGCATATACGGACAGTCAGATCGGGAATTTTGAACAGTTCATCGGCAAAGAACTGGACATTGCGGGTGTAAAGGACGGCGCCGTCACCACGACGATCGGCTCCGTTACCAGCGTGCTCGATTCATGGGATACCAGGACCGAGTACCTGGACAGGAAGAAGCAGTTGGACCAGCTGAGGCGCTGCGCCGAGAATCCGACTAATCCCCTCACCATAAAGATGTACCAGGAAAACCCCGCCACCAAGCAGAAGATCCTTGACCAGATTGAACTCAGTCAGATGGAATTAAAATCAAGTGCCGCCGCCATGTTCCTTGGTACTATGGCTAATGTGGGCGCTGGCCTGGCGAGTGAAGTGCCTGGACTTGGAATTCTCGCGGGAGCGGCAGTCAATTGGTCACAGGAGACTCTCAATGAGTTGAGCGACAGAGAAGTGGAAAACGCCAAGAAAATGGTATCGCCCTGCAAAGAGGCCTCCGTGGCAAAAGGCATGTGGACCGGCACCATCACCCAGACAACTGTCAGCACCAGCCTGATTTCCACCGAGGGAGAGACCGAAGGGAACACCAACGAGCGGACGGAAACCACCATTACAACTATTGATGTGACGGGCGTTAAAATGGAAACGGGCCAGGACGGAATCGTGGTGCTAGCCCAACTGACCGGGACACTAACGAGTTCGTATTCGATGGCGGGAAGCGGCACCGGCTGGCACCTGACTTACTGCGGCGAAGGTCAGACGACCAAACAGGTCCGGCTGCAATCATCCTCTCAGGAGAAAGCCAGCGGCAAAGCTTCGGGGGAAGCGGAAATCATGGTTACCCTATCTCTGTCAGGGCAGTATTATGGCTCAACCAGCTCCAGTGTCGAAGGGGAATACGAAGGACAGTCCAGCTCCCAGAGGCAAAAGTGCGGGCAGGAAAATATATCGGAATCCCACGCGATAGGACCCAATCCGTTTTATGTCGGAAGTATCGACTTCTCCGGCACCACAGACCCGACTGCTCCCGTCCTGACCGGCAGCACCACCAATACGCAGTACGACACCACGACCACCACCACATGGAGCCTGACTCGTAACTAGGACGAAAAAAATCCCGCAAGCGAGAAGAGGGGGGATGCCAAGTAAAATTTGACAGGGAATAATGCCACTCTGGTGGACTAATAGTTGAAGGAGAAAACACAATGAATGAAACAAAGGGAAAGACCAGCATGGGGCTGGAGCCAAACGTCGCCGGATTGCTCTGCTATGCGGTGGGGTGGATAACGGGGATTATATTTCTCATCATGGAGAAGGAGAACCATTTCGTTCGGTTTCACGCCTTTCAGTCAATAGTTGTTTTTGGCGCAATAACCGTCGTCTCGATCATCCTGAGCTTCGTACCGATAATCGGTTGGACGCTTGGCTGGCTCATCGGAATGGGTGCCTTCATCCTGTGGATTATCTTGATGCTCAAAGCTTATCAAGGGATCCAATGGAAACTGCCCGTTGCCGGTGATTTCGCAGAAAAACAAGTAGCGAAGTCCTAGTCATAGCTTAAATATTGCATACCCCTCCCAATCGTTCAAAATGATGACTGGGGCAGCAGTGGTATTCAACGTTTCAGTCATTTGGCTCGCCTCCAGGTGGCCCAAGTGGTAAGCACAGACAAGTGAAGAGAGCGTGCCTGATTAGTTCGTCACGTTTTGAAGCACTATTGCCAGTATCGCCGTAATCATAAAGAAAACTATAACCTTGATCAGCAATGGGCGCAGACGTTTGGTTTCAAGCCCGCTGCCTATTACCATTCCGGCTATTCCTAACTCTAATGATTGTCCCAAGAACCATCCAAGCAACAAACCAGGACTGGCCGTTGATATTGAAAAGAGACCCAGTGTCTCCGCTCCCCAGACTGCCGACCCAACTGCCAAGCCAAAAGCAAAACCACTCTTGCATCCTCGGACGCCAATTCTGGACATCAACCAAACAAGCAGGGCAATAAGCAGAACAAACGATAGATATCCTAAAGGAATGCGCCGGAACGCCTCTTCCGGTGACAGCAAGAAAGGACTGGGTTTGGAATAGAGAAAAGCAAGTATGCCGGCATGCAGGAATAAGTCAAAGCCAATAATAGCTACTAAAGCAATAATCCCTACTTTTACCAGATGGCCGGTTGATGTTGTCATCCGTACACAACCTACTCGTTTTGTCATGATAACACGGAATAGAGAATATACCTAAATCACCGGTAGTTCGGGCGGCTATGTGGTTCGAACCATTACCCGCCAATAAAGTATTAGCGTTAAATTCCCCAAAATCATTTGTATAGTTTAATCAGCATTATGCAATGTATACCAAGCATAATGTTAAGTACTCTTGACATTCTTAGCCTTTATTGGTAGTATGTTTTGTAAGAGACTATCGATGACACAATGCTTGAAAAATAGAATAAGAGTTGCCAGGGCAGAAAGAAACCTTTCACAGGAAGAATTAGCAAAGCTGGCAGGCGTAACCCGTCAGACGGTCGGCTCCATTGAAAGCGGTCAGTATTGTCCCTCGGCTAAGCTGGCCATAATTCTGGCAAAGAAGTTGGGGAAAAAAGTCGAAGAACTTTTCTATCTGGAGGATATAAATGATACTCAAAAATCGGGATAAAGACGAAAGAACTATTTTGGTAGAGAAATCAAGTTATGCCCTGGCGTTTACGATCATTACTTATGCGTTGCTGGTGGACGTAATTTACCGGGCGATAGTTCTTAAGCAAGCCACTTGGGATCTGCTGGGAATAGTTATCCTGGGCGGATTAGGTGCCTCCTTGTATCAAATCCGGTATAAAATCGCCACTCGAAGCTGGGTTAAAGCTATTGCGCTTTCGATACTGGCAGGGCTGGTAGTCGCAGTGGTCCTGGTCACAGCACTCCGGTAACGCCAAAAATATCCCGGGCGGAAAGTCTAAAGTTTTTTCTTCGAAGGTTATGGTAATATTTATTTCTGCCTCGGGCTCCATCGGCAAACTAGCCGAGCGTACCCAGGTTTCCTTCGAAGACTGTAGAAAAGGGAGACATTTATGCACGTCATATTGGTGAATGGAAGTCCTCATCCTGAGGGCTGCACCTACACTGCGCTCGGCGAAGTCGCCAGGACGCTTAATACCGAAGGAATCACGACGGAGATTTTCCAGATCGGCACCAGGCCCATCGCCGGCTGTAAAGCCGACAAAGCCTGTGCCAAAACCGGACGCTGCTCGACTAACGACTGCGTCAACGATTTCCTGGATATTGCCAAAGACGCCGACGGGTTTGTGTTTGGTTCGCCGGTGCATTATGCGGCCGCGGGCGGGGCAATCTCCTCGTTTATGGACCGTGCCTTTTATACTGATTCAAACGGCACAAGAAAGTGTTTTTACCTGAAACCGGCCGCTGCCGTCGTCTCTGCCCGAAGAGCCGGGACAACCACCGCTTTAGACCAACTCAACAAGTTCTTCGGCATCGCGGAAATGCCGATCATCTCTTCCCGCTTCTGGAACATGGTCCACGGAGCCACGCCGGAAGACGTGAAGAAAGACCTGGAAGGAATGCAGACCATGCGGGTGCTTGCCCGCAACATGGCATGGTTCTTGAAATGTAAAGAGGCCGGGGTAAAAACCGGCTTACCGCTGCCGGTGAAAGAAGACAAGGTCTGGACTAATTTTATCCGGGACTGATCGGCTTTACAATGGTTTACATCGGGGCTACGGCGATGCTGCCACCGCCGGAGAAATGGGTTCCGGAGCACAAGCCGTCGGAACGAACAACAACATCCCAGCAAGCACAACCACCCAAACCTTTGTGCTCATTCCTCCACCCTAATAAAACTTAACAAGCGAACCCACCTGCGTCCCGCTTCACCCCATGCAAGCTAGCTTGTGCTCCGCTACTCCACAGGCTCACAAGGGGACGCCTTGTGAGCCTAACGGTATGATGCCGGAATAGATTGTTTTTTCCTTCGTTTGAGACTACAATTGTGAAGCCCAGATTCCGCCGGATTTCAAAAATGGCAGTAAAGTCAGATGGTAGACGAACAAGCTGAAGGAATAATACCAGCCGAAGAAAACCTGGTTTGTTCCGCTGAAGACATCGTATGCATGCCTTCAAGCGACCTTCTGGCACGTCTCAATACGTCTCTAACCGGTCTCAATGACGAAGAAGTCGAGAAACGTCTAGAAGCTTTCGGCCCTAACGAGGTAGCCAGAAAAAGAAAAACTCCCATATTGATTGAGTTTCTTTCTCACTTCCGGAGTCCACTGGTCATCATATTGATGATAGCAGCGACGATTTCGGGAATTCTCGGCGAACTTATAAATGCCATTATCATCCTCTCGATTGTTCTGGCGAGCGTAATTCTTGACTTTACGCAGGAATACCGGGCCGAAGGCGCCGCCGAGGCACTGCGTAAAAGAGTAACGACTACTGCCACTGTCTTTAGAAACGGAACAAAGCGGGACATTGAAATCTCAAATCTGGTGCCCGGAGATATTATCGTCCTTTCTGCCGGAGACATCGTACCGGCTGACGCCAGGGCACTGAGTGCCCGGGATTTCTTTGCCGACCAGTCCGCGCTTACCGGAGAGTCGTTCCCGGTAGAAAAAACCGCGGAACTCCTCACTCCCGAAAACATTACCGATACCGGCAAATGGTCAAATTACCTTTTCATGGGAACTTCGGTGACGAACGGCACAGCCACTGCCGTGATCGTAAAAACCGGAAGTTCCAGCCAGTACGGAGAAATTGTTAAAAAGAGCGTGGAAAAGCGGCCGGAAACGGAGTTTGAAACCGGCTTACGCAAGTTCGGCTACCTCATCATGCAGGTGACTTTCGCCCTCATCCTGGTCGTATTCTTTATCAACGCCTTGTTCAAACGCGACATCCTGGAATCTTTACTCTTTGCCGTAGCTCTGGCCGTCGGTCTTACTCCCGAGCTTTTGCCGATGATCCTTTCCCTTAACCTGGCGCGCGGCGCCAACGCGATGTCGAAAAAGGGCGTTATCGTGAAACGCCTGGCGGCGATGCAAAACTTCGGCAGCATGGACATTTTGTGCGCCGATAAAACCGGGACCTTAACCGAGAACAGGATCGAGGTCATTCTCCACGTGGATATGGAAGGAAAAGACGCTGATAAGGTTTTTCTATATTCCTTTTTAAACAGCACTTACCAGACAGGCCTTAGAAGTCCGCTAGACGAAGCTGTACTCAAATATAAGACGGTCGATACCGGCCGCTATCAGAGAATTGACGAAATCCCGTTTGATTTCGTCCGGAAGCGGCTGTCCATCGCGGTAACCGAAGACAACGCACGCCTCCTGATCACAAAGGGAGCTCCGGAGGAAATCGACAAAATCATTTCTCGATACGAACTGGGCGGCGAAATTACCGGCTTGACCGGCGCTGCCAGAAACAAAATCGAAAAGCAATACCGCGACTTAAGTTCGCAGGGATTCCGTGTCCTCGGAGTTTGCTACCGCGATGTGGAAGAACCGCAATCGACTTTTTCCATAGCTGACGAACGGGACATGATTTTCCTCGGGTTCATCGCTTTCACCGACCCGCTTAAAGAAACTGCGGGAGAATCTCTGGAGCAGTTGCGGCAGGCGGGAATAAAACTCAAAGTGCTGACCGGCGATAACGAAATTGTGACCGGGAAGATTTGCCAGCAACTTGGCTTCCAGGTTTCTCAGGTCCGCCGCGGCAGACGTTACGTCGACTCCGTCGGACACGTCATGCGCTCTATCGAAGTCGAACCCATTAACATCGTTCGCAGCAGTGAAATTGAAGCCATGAACGACGTGGCTCTGGCGAGAGTGGTAGAAGGCGCCGATATTTTTACCCGGGTGACTCCGGCACAAAAAAATCGCATCATGAACGCTTTGAGGGCTAACGGCCACGTTGTCGGCTACATAGGAGACGGCATCAACGACACCCCCTCGATGAAAGTAGCCGACGTCAGCATATCGGTCATGAATGCCGTGGATATCGCCAAGGAATCGGCTGATATAATCCTGTTGCGAAACGACCTGAAGGTAATCAGCGAAGGTGTCATCGAAGGCAGAAAAACATTTGCCAATACGCTCAAGTACATATTCACCACGACCAGCGCCAATTTCGGCAATATGTTAAGCATGGCAGGGGCGTCGCTTTTCCTGCCGTTTTTGCCCCTCCTCCCCGTGCAAATATTACTTAATAACTTCCTTTCGGACTTGCCGGCCGCGACCATCGCTACCGACAACGTCGACCCCGAACTGATTCAGCAGCCCCGCCGTCTGGACGCCAAATTCATACGCAATTTTATGATTACCTTCGGGATAGTTAGTTCCATATTCGATTTCCTTACCTTCGGCCTGCTTCTCTGGGGCCTCCATTTGCAGGACGTTCCAGCTCAATTCCGCACCGCCTGGTTCATCGAGTCTCTCTTGACCGAGCTGTTTGTCGCTCTTGTGGTCAGAACGCGCAAACTTTCCATCCGCAGCCGGCCGGGCAAGTATCTGCTGATAAGCACTATCGGCGTGGCCGCGCTGGCATTCATCATCCCTTATCTGCCGTTCGCCGGAATATTTTCTTTTGTTCCCCTGCCTCTCTGGCTAATGGCCGCATTGTTAGGCATAACAATAGTGTACGTAATTTCAGTTGAGCTAACGAAACGTTACTTTTACGCGCGTTTCGGTTAAGCCGAGACCCTCGAGAATCCGGCAGTGAAAAACGCATGAGAGCGGTCGGAAAAGCTGTAGGGACGTCTTTAGATCAGACGTCTGCGGCGGAAGACAAACAGTATTCCGCCGATGATAACGACAGCGATCACCAGCACAATGGGGAAAATGTGCGGGCTGCTCACGTCTATGCCGTGGAGCGTTACGTACGTAAAAACAAGACCAAACAATGCCAAAAGCGGCAGGACAAGGGTTAACATTACCGTCTGCAAACGGATGCCGCGATTCGCCCGGTAACTGCTCAAAAGGTAGTCCGCGTCTTTATATATTTCGATTGTTTCTCTACTTTCATCCAGGGCTTCGCAAATTTTGTTAACATGATCCATCAGATCGCTGTAATATATCGTTAAATCTATTTTCGCGAAGCGCTTTAACTTGTTTTCCAATTCTATCAGCAGCGTACGGGTCGGGAACATTACTCGTCGCTGGGTGACGATATCCCGCCGAAGTGTGCTCAATTCTTCCGCCGCTTCGATCTGCTCGCTAAAGACGTTATCTTCAATATCCGACAACAAGCTGGCGATTTTGTCCAGGACGGGGAAATAGGAGTCAACCGCGCGGTCCAGAATCTGGTAAAGAAGATATCCGGCACCATGCCCCATATAGTCCTGCCGGATTTCGGCATTGAGCCCGCACTCCCGGAACACATCGTCGGTTGTTTTGAGTTCTACCGGGTGAAGGGTAATAAGAAATTTGTCGCCCACGAACACCGACCATTGCTTTCGCGTACTTATCTTGGTCATTTTTTCGTAAGTCTGGAAATGGAAAACGATAAAAAGGTACTTCGGGTACTCTTCGATCTTGGCCAACTGCCTGATACTCAGCGAGTCTTCCAGGTCCATGGGGTGGAAGTTGTACTGTTCGGCCAGATACTCGGCGGTCTCTTTCGTCGGCTGCGCGATGTCGACCCACGTCAGGTCTCCGACAGTGAGCGTCTTAATATTTATTTGTTTTTTTTGTGCGTCCTTCTGAGACGTGGCCATTTACAATACCCCGGGATTATTTGACTATATTCTACCATAGTAATTTCGATTATCAATAAACCAAAACTATTCGACCGCAACGACCTGTTCATGAAAACCGCGACGTAAATCGTTTGTATATCCAGACTTCCGCCACCAGAAAAGCAGAGCCAAACACATATCCGCCGATTACATCGCTTGCCCAGTGCGCGCCAAGAAATATTCGGGAAACCCCTACCAATAAAATAAAAAGCACACAGACCGAAGCCGTCAGGGCTTTCTGATACAGCTTTGATTGCCTTGTAGCTATCAGATAGGCAATAAACCCCAGGACAGCCACGGCAAAAAACGCATGTCCGCTGGGAAAGGTTTTTTCGCTTTCGACCACGAATACTTGAATCAAGTCGGCGGTTGGGCGAGGCCGGTTTACAATAATTTTGAGGATTTCGTTGGCTCCGGTAAACAACCCTGCCAGCAAAATCATGGAGCCTTCCAACACTCCGATAGCACGCCAGAAAATAAATGCGGCGATAACGACAACGATAATTCCCTTCCAGTTGTCTATTACATAGCTGATTCCTTCCATTACCGCGAGAAACAATCGGTTTTGGAACGTCTGAAGCGCCAGTGTGACCTGCAAATCACCAGGGAAACGGGTGTAATAATGTGCCAACCAGGCGAGTACCAGACTGGCAACGGCGAGAACGCCAAAGGCAATTTCGTTGCGCCGGATCTGGTCCAACATCAATTTCGACCGAACAAATCGCCGGGGACGTTTTTCGGTACGATGGTCTTTAGAGCAGCGGGCAGGACGCGAATGGTTACCGGGGTGTGGGTAAAAGGTTCCCCGTCGACCTGCACCGGCAAAGGGCAATCCGACTCTATCGTTATCTCCCGGCATTGATAATATTCTGTCTTCGGGTCGGTCAGGTGCAGGCCGGAAAAAATGTTCAGTGCATGCTGTACGAAAGTGAAAAATCCATCCCCCTTGAATATGCAGACGTCCAACTTGCCATCGTTCACCTGTGCTTTGGCGCCGATAGCCATTACGCCCCCGTAGAGCTGGATGTTACTGACCACGATTAAGGGGGTATTGATCACGGTCGTTACACCATCCAGGCGGAATCTGACATCGGTGCTGCAGCGTTTGCCCATTGCCCCCAGGGCAGTTATCCAGTAAGCCCAGGAACCAAGCGCGGCCTTTTCTTTAGGCGGCACGCTCTCCAATATCGCGGCATCGAGTCCAATCCCCGCCCACATCAAACATTTGCGGCCGGATACGTCACCCATATCCACCGAGACAATGTTCTTTTCGGTCAGTACCTTGGCCGCATCCAGCAGCACTTTTCTATAGTAGTTGACCGGGACCTGAATTTCGGTTCGTTCTTCGATGTCGGCAACCAGTTTCGCGAGATTCGTGCTCGGTAACAACGGACTCAAAGCGGGAATCCCCATTTGTATAGCCCATGAGTTCGTTGTACCCGATGGGAGCACGCCTAAAACCGCCGGAGTATCGATAAGCCCGCTAGCCACTTCGCTGACCGTACCGTCTCCACCGGCGGCGATTACGACCTCCGCACCTTTTTCTACGGCAAATCGGGCTATTTCCGTCGCTTCTTTGGGTTTGGTGGTTTCCTGAGTGGTCACCTCCCATTCGTTATGCTCGAGGAAGGCAACAACAGCTTCCAATTCATGTCTGACGACGACCTGCCCGCCGTGGGGATTATAGATAAGCAGTGCCTTTGTCATAAGATTTCCT
>JAUSGV010000032.1 GCA_030648675.1 Dehalococcoidales bacterium | reverse complement strand
GGCTGGATCGCTAAAGTCCCGGACTATCTGCTGAACGCCAACGTGCAGGCCATTACCGCCCTCAACCAACTTCCTCGCGGCTTCGGCAGAATGGGCGTTAGCACAACGGGAGACGCCGAACCAAGCCTGACACACGCCTACATTATTCTGGGAATATACGCCCTGGCATTCCTGGTAATAGCCTACTACCTGTTTCGCAAGCGGGACGTAACCGGCTAGTGGTGGCACAGAACCTGCCCCGTACTCCGATACGGGGCATCCTGCCTGTCGCAAACTTTCCTTCCTCTGTCATTGCGAGATTCGAAATCTTTTCGAACCGAAGCAATCTATATTAATCGTTATTCCTTGATTAGCCGTCTCACCAAAACACAATTATCCCCCTCCGTGAAAAAATAAAAGCGGGCTCTGATTTACAGAGCCCGCTTTTGTTATTCAGCTTTTAAAAACCTAGCTGTTCAGGACCGCCATCGCCTCGTCGCGGTAGGCATCCATCAAATACGGTATCCCCGTAACTTTGGCACACTCGTCGGTTAACGACATGAGTTCGCGGCGGGTGATCGCCGGCACGTTGAAAGCGCGGGACCCTGCCATTAACTGCTGCAGCCCGACCCTGATTTTTTCTGTATAGCTGTAAATACCGATTGCCCCGAACGGGATCTTCTTCATTTCTTTGGCGCCGACGATGTTTTTCACGTCTTCCCAGTTAACGAAGATTTCTTCGGGAGTCGTGCCGAACTGTTTGACCGTAACGGGCAGTTTATCTTCCTCGTACCATTTCTTGATGTTACTGCCCACCATCCCCGGGATCATCAACGCCCGGCCCATGCAAACGGCCTTGGTGAACGGTGCCCCCAGCGCCAGTGCCTTAAATACGCCGTCCTCGCTGCTGAAGCCGCCGGCGAAGGCAATATCGGGAACCTTCTCTCCACGGTCGGCTAATTTTTTGCTGAAATCATACGCCGCCGCATGGAGATAAAGGCTCGGAATGCCCCATTCCTCCATCATCCGCCACGGGCTCATGCCGGTCCCGCCGGAGGAACCGTCGATTGTCAGCAGGTCGATTTTCGCTTTGGAGCTCCACTTGATCGCCATCGCCAGCTCGCGCAGGCTGTACGCCCCGGTCTTGAGGGTAATGCGCTTGAAGCCGAGGTCGCGGAGCCGCTGCACCTCTTTGTAAAAGCCTTTCTCATCGATGAAACCGAGCCGGCTGTGCCGCTCGAATTCTTTAATAGCTCCTTCTTTGAAGGCAGCCTGATTGATCGGGTTGGACGGGTCGGGGGTAACGATATAGCCGCGCCGCTGCAGCTCCAGTGCCCTTTCCAGACTGTTGACCTTGATTTCGCCGCCGATACACTTGGCTCCCTGTCCCCATTTCAGTTCAATGGTATCCAGCTTGTGTTTTTTGCTCACGTATTCGGCGACGCCAAGCCGTGTGTCCTCGACGTTCATCTGCACCAGGATTTCCCCGTAGCCCTGATGATAACGCCGGTAAACCTCGATGCGGCGGTCCATGTCGGGTGACAGCGTCACTTTTCCTTTACCGTCGCGTTCCAGCTTGGGGTCGATGCCGCAAACGTTTTCACCGCACACCAGGGTGATGCCGCTCAGCGCCGCACCGATGGCAAAGTGCTCCCAGTGTTTACGGGCGATTTCCGTGGAACCCAGGGCACCGGTGAAGATCGGGACCTTCATCTTGACTTTAATGTCCCAGCCGTATTCGGTCTCGGTACTCACGCCGGGAAAGGTAGCGGTATCCGAATTTCCCTCAATCCCTTGCGGCAACCCCCTGGCGCCCAGGGCATATCCTTGGATGTTCAGGTGGGAGTAGTCGACAGGATAGTCCTTGTCGCCTCCGGCGGTTACCTGGCCGAACGGACCGGGATAAATAAGTTCCCGTCCCCTGAAAGTAGCCTTGAATACCTCGCAGTTTCCGGTACAGTCATCGACACAGCGGCTGCAAATACCGCTGCCCGGTGAGACGTTTTTTGACCGGTTGACCGTCCTGGTCGCATCATTTGCATTTGGACGTTGCAGATTTCCCACTCTCGATATCCCTCCAACATATATTTTTGGATTTTAAAAGTCTAAACCGTTCTGGGACTTCCGTCAAGCTGTGCAGCAGTTCGTTCCCCGGTCATTAGCATTTCCCATTAGCCGGAGCTTTAAGAGCGCGTCATCTATGTTAAGATTATCGAAATCCAGCACCCGGAGATAAACACGTAAATGCTTGAAACTCACGAAACGATTATCGCCAAAGAAACGGGCGTCACTCCCCGGCAAGTTGATGTTGTCCGGGCACTGCTCGATGAGGGAGCGACTATTCCGTTCATCGCCCGTTACCGCAAGGAGAAAACCGGGTCGCTTGACGAGGTAATTCTTGGCAAACTACGCGACGGTCTGGCCAGGCTGGCCGCTCTCGACAGCCGCCGCCAGGCGGTTTTGGAATCACTTAAAGAACAGAATGTACTCACGGACGAACTGCGGAAATCCGTGGAATCGGCGGCGACGCTGACCGAACTGGAAGACATTTACCTGCCGTACCGCCCCAAACGGCGGACCCGGGCTACCATTGCGAAAGAAAAAGGCCTTGAACCTCTCGCCGACCTGGTAATGACACAGGCGGTCGCAGACCCGTCTCAGGAAGCCCGCGCGTTCGTGAATCCGGAGAAGGGTATCGGTTCGGTTGAGGAAGCCCTTGCCGGAGCCCGCGACATCATCGCCGAGCGGGTCAATGAAGATGCTGAGGCACGGCAGTCCGTACGCCGGCTTTTTTACCGCGAAGGTATCGTTCAATCGAGTTCGGTTAAAGCTAAGGAAAGTGAAGCTACCAAGTACCGAGATTATTTTGACTGGAAGGAGCCGGTTGCCCGGATGCCTGGCCACCGGGTACTGGCGATGCTGCGCGGCGAAAATGAGGGATTCCTGAAACTCAAGATAAGACCATCTGAAGAAAAAGCCCTGCCTTTGCTTCAGCGCCGCTTCATTAAGGGGACAGGGGACGCCTCATTGCAAGTGGGGCTGGCGGTAGAGGACAGCTACACGAGATTACTGGCACCGTCCATTGAGACCGATATCCGCCAGATGGCTAAAGAGCGGGCCGATGACGAAGCGTTGCGGGTCTTTGCCCGCAATCTTCATGATACGCTCATGGCCCCGCCGCTGGGGCCGCGGGCAGTACTGGCGATAGATCCAGGGTATCGTACCGGCTGTAAAGTGGTCTGCCTCGACCCTCAGGGTAAGCTCCTGACTAATGCCGTGATCTACCTGGAACAGTCGGAGGCGCGGACTCAGGAAGCCCGGAAAACGATACTCGACCTCGTCCAACGATATAACGTCGAAGCCATTGCCATCGGCAACGGCACGGCCGGCCGGGAAACCGAGGAATTTATTCGCGGCCTGGGTTTACCCGGCAAAATACCGGTCGTCATGGTCAATGAAAGCGGTGCCTCCATTTATTCCGCATCGGCTGTCGCCCGTGAAGAATTCCCCGACCAGGACATCACCGCGCGCGGGGCGGTATCCATCGGGCGGCGGCTCATGGACCCTCTTGCCGAACTGGTAAAGATTGACCCCAAGTCCATCGGGGTGGGGCAGTATCAGCATGATGTCGATCAAGGCAAACTCAAGAATAATCTGGATGAGACCGTCATGAGCTGTGTAAACCAGGTTGGCGTGCAGGTAAATACTGCCAGCCAACAGCTTCTGACCTACGTTTCCGGACTCGGACCCACGCTGGCCAAAAATATTATTACCCACCGCAATGAGAACGGCCCGTTTCGCAGCCGCAAGGACCTCAAGAAAGTACCGCGGCTCGGCCCGAAGGCGTTTGAGTTGGCTGCCGGGTTCCTGCGTATCGACAAAGCCGAGAATCCCCTCGATGCCAGCGCCGTACATCCCGAGAGCTACCACATTGTCGATCGCATGGCCGGAGACCTGGGCTGCAAGGTGGCCGACCTCATTCGCCGCGACGACCTGCGCCGTCAGATCAAACTGGAGAATTACATTGAGGAAGAGTACGGCTTACCGACGTTACAGGATATCATGGCGGAACTGGCCAAACCCGGGCGTGATCCCCGCCAACAGTTTGAGGCGGTCGCTTTCGCCGCCGACATCAGGACAATCGACAAGCTAATCCCGGGAATGAAGCTGGCCGGGATTGTCACTAATGTGACCAATTTTGGTGCCTTTGTCGATATCGGCGTGCACCAGGATGGGCTCGTGCACATTAGCCAGTTGGCGGATAAATTTGTCAAAAACCCGGCCGATGTCGTCAGCGTCAATCAAAAGGTTACGGTTACGGTTCTCGCTGTCGACGTGGAACGTAAACGCATTTCTCTCTCGATGAAATCGGATGCGTCCGTACCAGCCGCCAGTCCCACACCTTGATTGCCTTTTTGCTTTCCCTTTCCAATAACCCGCCACAGCGACAGTATGCAGGGTACCTTTTGGGTGGTGGAGAGGATTAAGAGCCTGCCCCGAATGAGCGACGCACCGCCATCCCGCACCGTTTCGGTTCCTCATGACATCATAGCTTTCATCCTATTTTTTTCTCTCCCCTTGCGGGAGAGATGTAAGTGAGGGGTAAAACGTAATTGCCTTTGCGAGTCCCGATTCTGCTTGTCAGGATATTTCGAGATCGGGACGTGGCAATCTCTATAAATTGTCATTCCCGCGAAAGCCGGTCCCGTATGAGCGACGTATCGCCATCCCGTATGATTTTGGAGAATCGGAACTTGATACGGGAACGGAATCCAGCGTTTCTTTTCCCTTTCCACTACGTGGATTTCCAGCGCAAGCACTTGTGCCCCTGCATAGTGCTCTCATGCATGCCAGTAATAACATGTTATAAAATCGTAATGTTTCTCTACCCCTTTTTTATGACTATTACATAATGGATTGTTTACAATGTTCTTAAGGAGCAGATCCCTCTGATGATGCATCGAAAGACGCATCCGAAGGTTCCCGAGCTTCCCGTGATAGTCATAGCCTGTCGAGCACGTTCGGCAGGAGGCTGTACTGCGGCGATGATAACCGCAAGGGAGAAGTAGTGGAACGTGAGGTGAACGAGCTTGCCGGGAAACCGGGAAGCGTGGCTCTTCCGGGGGTCTGTCTCCTTCCTTTCCTATCAAACCGGCAACGGTCAATTCCGGGGGCGGTGGTCAACGGAAGCGGCCAAATCGGTAATATCACCAGTCTCGCCGGTAATATGTTCACTCTGCTCGCTCATGTTAACCGTTTAACGTATTGATCATAAAGTTCCTTAGCCAACGATTCGTTAGTAGTATTTTTTATAATAGCCCGGCCGTCCTGGAACACCGTTATCTCGTAATCGTCAATTCTGAACCTTAATGCATGATCGTCCTCACTTACACTACTGTAACTTCTCAGGCGTGAAGCCAGTTGACTGAAGGAGATTTCGGTTACTGATGCATCGACTACTTGTACCGCCCGAGTCTGTCCACAAAGAGAGGTTGCCTGTACCTTGAATGTCTTTTCCAGGAAATCATATCGGCCGTAGCAAGCCGGGCAATCCGGGTGACATTCTGTCTTAATCAGGTCGAACGTACCTTTCCAAACATCCACCATGGTTAATCCCCGGCTTACCTCTGCGTTTACAAGAATTTTCAGAGCTTCTGTTGCTTGCAACGACCCGATAAGCGCAGGAGTCGTATTAAGAACCCCGGCCGTTTCGCATGTAGGTAAAGTCACACTATCGGGCAAATCAGAAATTATGCACCTTAAGCAAGCCGTCTTACCTGGTATTATGGTCATCGTCATTCCTGTTGAACCGATAGCACCGCCATAAATCCACGGCGTCTTCTGCTTCAGGGCAACATCATTGATCAGGAAGCGGCCTTCGAAGTTATCGAGGCCGTCGAGGATTACGTCGGCTCCGCTGCAGAATCTTTCGGCATTGGTGTAGTTTACATCTGCTACTATGCCTTCAATATCGATAGTCGAGTTTATCCTTTTCAGGTGGCGTTCCGCTGCAACTGCTTTTGGAAGTTGGTCCGTTATATCGTCTTCATCAAATAGTGTTTGCCTTTGCAGATTGTGGTATTCGATAAAATCTCTATCTATAATTCTTATCTTGCCTACTCCGGCACGCACTAAAAACGTGGCGATGTTGCTTCCCAGGGCACCACAGACGATAATCACGGCACAACTGCGACTTAACTTCGCCTGTCCCTCGTCACCGATACCACGGAACATGGTTTGCCTGGAATACCTGTTTCTTAGATTGGAAAAGGGTTTCTTTGATCGTGCCAACTCACAGTCCTCGGGTACTACGTATTTGTTTTCGAATAGCTTGAATCCTGGCAGGGATGTCGGGCGCACCCACGATTTCGGTTACCAGGCAAACACAAATAGCACCATGCCGAATGACCGCTGCCACATTATTCTCTTTGATACCCCCGATCGCCACAAAAGGTATCCGATGATGGCTAGCCACGTAATCCAGATATCCGAGACCCACCGGCGGCTGAACGTCTTTTTTGGTGAAGGTTTTATATAATGGGCCAACGCCGATGTAATCGGCTACTCCCGATTTAACGGCTTCATCCGCTTGTTCTGGGGCGTGGGTAGAAAGACCAATCAGCATTTTATCGCCAACAAGTTCCCTGACCTTTTCTACCGGAAGGTCATCCTGTCCCACGTGAACTCCGTCCGATTCAACCGCTAGAGCGAGGTGAACATCATCATTGATAATGAAGCAAGCATTATATCTGGCGGTTAAATCTCTAATGGCCAAACATTCCTGGTATTTCTGCCGCATCGGGAAGTCTTTCTCCCGGTACTGGATAATCTTAATACCTGCCTCCAGCATTTGCCTGACTATCACTAAATTGGAGCGTCCCAGAGAAAATTTGCTGGCCGTGATACAATAAATATCGCTATCGGGGAAGTATAGTGGTTGCCTCATACGTTTTCCCTCCCATATTCAGGTCATGCCAGTCCTTCAGTACCGGTTTGTATCCGAGGTTAGAGATGGCCGTTCGCATCTCCGTTACAGTACGTTTGTCCGAAATTTCAAATTGTCCGATGCTGCCGCTGTTATCGGTATGGCCTCCAATGGCAGTCGAGGAGCCGGCAGACATTTTTGTGACACCCAACTGAATCAAATTGTCCCTAAGATGGGAGCTTTCCCGCGTCGATATGGTAATACCGATTCTGGGTAAGAACAGCCGCAAAGCCAAAATGCTTTGAACCAGGTCTTGATCCGAGACCGGGAACTCCGGCTGAAAGTTCCCATATTGCGGTCTTATTCGCGGCAGAGAGACACTTATCTCGATGTCAGGGAATATTTTTTGTAAATAAGCCGCATGCATTCCGCTCAAGAAGACCTCACTCCTCCAATCGTTCAGACCAAGCAAAGCTCCGATATTGATAGTCCTGATTCCGGCTTGACCGGCACGCTCAGGAGCTTCCAGGCGAAACCGGTAATCACGCTTGGGACCCTTGGGGTGCAACCGCTGGTAGACTGCCTCATCGTACACCTCCTGATAGATGGTCAAACCATCCACCCCTGCTGCCATAAGTTCGGCATATTCTTCGCCGGCGAGGGGGTAAATCTCTATCGAAATTGAGGGAAAGTATTTCTTCAGAACGGAAACGCAGTCCTTTATATAGGAGACAGAAGAGTGCTGCCGCGATTCACCGGTAAGGATCAAAATGTGTTGCAGTCCAGTCTCCGCGATTACCTGTGCTTCTAGCTCAACTTCGGATAGAGATAACTGACGTCTCGGGATGTCGTTAGCCGCGTTAAAGCCGCAATAAACGCAGTAGTTAACGCAGAAATTTGCCAGATAGAGGGGAGTGTATAATTGAATTGTCCATCCAAAATGTCTAACCGTCAGCCGGTGAGCAGACTGGGCCGCATCTTCAAGCAGCGGAATAGCGTGCGGGGATAATAGTGCTAGGAAATCCAGGTAATTCAACTCCGGATTGTTCAATGCATTCTCGATCTGCGAAGGTTTGACTTTTTCAATCAAGCTGGAAAAATCTTCGTTATGTATCCGGTGGATTTCATCGAAAAACGTCAAGGTACAACCTCTTTTCTGAGGAATCCGGTCAGAGGTGACGAGGCTTCTGCAAAACGTTTGGTAGCTCCCGTCCCCGCCAAATAGGCATTCCGCCCCGCTTCAACCGCCTGTCCGAAAGCTCGTGCCATCAACACGGGGTTTTGTGCAGTCGCTATCGCGGTATTGACCATGACCGCGGCGGCTCCGATTTCCATGGCTTCCGCCGCCTCCGACGGGCGTCCAATTCCGGCATCTACGATAATCGGTAGACTGATCTCGGAAATAAGAATTTCTACCAACTCCCGTGTTTTTAATCCCCGGTTAGTCCCTATTGGTGAGCCCAGAGGCATGATGGCGGCCGCTCCGGCATCCGCCATCCGTCTGGCAGCCATTAAGTCCGGGGTCATGTAAGGAAAGACTACAAAACCTTCCTTTGCCAGGACCTCAATGGTTTTGATCGTTTCAAAATTGTCAGGCATTAAGTATTTCTGGTCGGTGACAATCTCAACCTTCACCCACTTTCCACAACCAGCCTCGCGAGCAATATGGGCTATCCGTATTGCTTCCCCCGCATTGCGCGCTCCGGATGTATTCGGCATCAGGATAATATTCTTGGGCAGGTACTCGAGCATATTTTCTTCAGGTGTGCCAAAATCCACGCGCCGCAGGGCAACCGTAACCACCTGGGCTTTAGCAGCGTTTATAACCTGGGGAAGCAAAACGTAGTCGGCAAACTTGCCGGTGCCTAAGAATAAACGGCAGTCTAACTCAGCGCCTCCGATAATAAGCTTATCCTCCATAGCTAACCACCCCCTATCATGCGGATTACTTCCAAACTGTCGTCAGGGTTTAATTTGGTATTTCCCCATAGTTCCCGATCGATAATCTTGCCGTTCAATTCAATAATAATGGCGGATATCGCCAGCTTTCTGGTTGAGAGCAAACTCTGAAGGGTAAGATTCCCAGCTATCTCTGATTCCGTACCGTTTATTTTGATTAGCATAGTATTCTCAATTCCAAAATAAAAAAGCTTACCAACAGGTAAGCTCTCATTCTTGCTTCCCTACGTTGGCATTACCCAAATCAGGTTTACAGGGTTGTCCTTCCAACGAAGGATCTCTCAGCCTTTTCGGCACCCCTAGCGGTATTCGGTTTTGATTATGATTATACCTCAAAAGTTATTTGAGCGTAAAGAAATCAGAAGACATAAATTCGCCCCTCTGCTAAAGCGTGGCGAATGGTATAGGAGCGGAGGGGATTGGTGTTTTTGTATTGATTATTGAGATTTGTTTGGTTATTGTTTAAAATATGTCGGATTGGTTCTTATACCTGATCAGATGCCGCGATGGCAGCTTGTACACGGGAATTGCCGTTGATGTTACCCGCCGTTTTACGGCGCATCAGAGCGGTGCGGGGGCAAAGTACCTTCGCGGCAGAGGACCTCTGGCTCTAGTTTTACAAAAGAAGATAGGAAGCCGAAGCTTGGCGTTAGCAGTTGAAATTAAGGTCAAGAAACTGTCGAAGGCACGGAAAGAAGAACTGATAATAACGACGAGGCAAACCGCCAAGATAGTGAAACAAGTCAGGTCGCTGCCGTGAGTCCAATCATAACGAGATGATTGCTCAAATCATCTTCTTTTGGCGTTAGCACGAAGAGCCGCGGCAGCAACAACATCGTATGGCTGGCAGCCCTCGATGATTTCTCTGCTGAAAATAAAAGTCGGTATTCCGCCCGCCCCCACCTTCCTGAATTCGTCTCCGATAGCATCTACCCGGTTCAAGTAGACCGGGTCGTCGGCGGCAAGGACAGCCTTTTCCGGATCGAGATTGGAGGCACCCGCTAAAGCGGCCAACACATCGCTGTTCTCGATGTCTTTACCTTCCTTCCAGTAAGCATCCATCGTTAGACGGCGGTACTCGTCCAGTTGCCCTTGATCACGGGCAAACTCAGCCACGGCCAGAGCTCGACGTGTATTTGCCAGATTTGTTGGTTGTATCATACCGCGCACACCGAAAGAAGCGGCGAACTGTTGCATCAACGCTTTTCTTTCCGGAGTCATCATTCCCGGGAACAGCTTTTCCAATTCCACACCGCCGGATGGCGTCTCTGGGTGAAGTTCGAAACCTCGCCAGTCGACTCTGATATCGAATTCTTTCTCCAGTCTGACCAGACTGGCTCGCTCCGCGATATAACAGAACGGTCAGATAAAATCGGTGTAGAATCGCAATACCAAAGCGCTATCGTTTGTAGACATTCCCCATGCCTCCCACATTAAGGCTGATTTCTTCTGATCGGCTTAAGCAGGTATTCCAATCCGTTGAGTCTGATTTCATACAGGACCGAGAGTAGCACGCCGATTCTTCCGGGAGGAAAACCCTTCTGGTTAAACCACACCAGGTACCGCTCCGGCAGATCGCAGAGGATCCGGTCTTTGTACTTCCCGAAAGGCATCCGGACCGTCACCAGATCCACAAGTAGTTCCGGGCTGACAGGATTAATGTCCATTTGTCCGAACCAATTTCTTCAAACAGTTCCTCTCTCTTGAGCTGGCTATAATCGAAAGTGTAATGACCCTTGTCACCCTGAGCACGTTCATTACGTTCAGTGTAAACTCTGCGAAGGGTCTGGGGGGCGGCGGAATGACATTATTCCAGCGTCCCCAATCCCCAATCCCTAATCCCTAGTCTCACTATTTCGTGACCGCCTTACTCACCAACGCCACCAACTCGTCAATCCCCAGTCGTTCTTTTGTCGCCGCCATGAACCCGCTCTTGTGGGCGAAAGAAATCTCCGGCCGGTCTGCAAGCAAGGAAAAATCGACCGGTGCTCCCTCGTAACGGAAAAGACGCCAGCCGCCGTCGCGCCGGGCCAGAGAAATAACGATATCGGGTGGATTTTTATCCAGCCGGCGAAATTCTTCCAGTCCGGCGGATTCCATCGTCTCTCCGATCATGGCCGGCACGCCCGCGATTACCAGCCGCTTGCTGGTTTTCCAGAAATCGATCTGTTTTTTTAGCATGCGGGCATCCCTAATGATCTGAGTGCCGTAAGACGTAAGCAGAAAAAGGCACGCTTCCGGCTCGGCGGCAAAGCGGGACGTCAGCCAGATCTCCATAGGATTCCGGTTTACGAGATCGTCGCCGGCATGATACTTCACCGAGCTTTTTACCGGCCCGAAGCGGTCGACCTCGTCCTTGAAATTCCACCAGGGCAGGATGGACATAGTCTCCAAAAGGCCGAAGTATTCGGCCACCAGGACAAAGGAAGCCGGGCAGCCTGTGTCCTGGTGATGGTCGAAATTATGCTTCTCCGGTTGGTGCCGCTTGCCCGTGTCTACCACCCACACCTCCGGATTATCCAACTCTTCCGGCGTGGGTTCCCGCCGCTCGATCTTGAATTCCGTGGCGGGATGCATCGCCAGTATCAGACTGATAGCCGTTACCTCATCAAAATGTGCACTGCCGGGATGCGTGATGATCAGTTCTGTCTTCATGATTAATTTCCTATTATATCTAATATCTGGATAGTCTGTATCCAGCGTTCTGACTACTTCAATACGTCAAAATATTATAACTTGCGCGGTTGGGAACGCGAATATTCGCAGTCTCGCACGGGTCGGTGGAATTTAAAGTCAAGAAACCGTCGAACGAATGGAAAGGAGAAGCGATAAAGGCTAATACGCCTACCGAAGAGGTAGTAAAGCAAGTCAGGCCACAATTATCTTATTGACCCTCCTGCTTGTTGGCTTTAAGCTTGGTGTGATGCCCTCAAAATAAATATAGTATCCTCCTCGATTATCCATTTCGGATCTGGTTTGCCACTCGCGCCAAGTGTGCCGTCCGGTCGAAGGTACTGGTGAATCATTGCAACTACCTTGCCATTTTCCCAATATAAAAGGACCTGGCTTTTGGTACAAGTCGGCATACTCCGTGGGCTGCGATGCCGAGAGCTGAAGATCGTTGTTTTGACCTCTCCTCGCTGCTTCTTTTCATAAAGTTGACGCTTGTTAAACTTGTCCCTTATAATATTAGCGTCTAAACAGTATTCTCTGTTACGAGGCCAATTATATGTGGGCATACAACGTCAGTATTACCTCCGAATTGTATTTCAAAGTCAACCAGTATTTGAGTGACGAAATACCCCTTTTTGAGTTTGAGGATTGGTTTTATGCTAATCTAGGCGAACTCGTGGGGCTTCCTCCTTCGAATGAACTCGTTTTAGCAGGTGAGATTCAATTGGGGCTATCCGAGCTCGGCAACGAAGACATTACAGAAGGCCAATTCAGGAAGAACCTCGCAATGGTGCAGCATAATGAGACTTACATAATTAGCGGCACACCAAGCATAACGTCTGTCTCCGCTGGAGTAGGGACCTCAGGGACAATAGTTACTGGCGACAACCTTTCAGACGATTCTATTATCCTCGTTCCCAATCCTTAGTCTCTATCCAGGGGTTTCCCCTGGGGGCATAATCCCCGCTGATATTCTGGCATAGATAACTTCGAATGGCATTTTTGTCAGTAGGTCCTTGCCTAGATAAACATGAAACCAGATTAGACCTTCCTCCTCCAGATTAAGGTTCATACTGATAACGATGTTCTGTGACTTATTCGCGCCCTCCATGTGTACCGAAGCCACAAATGCGGGGTCTTTTTTTAATCCGGAGGGGTCTTCGCGAATCATTTTAAGCTCATGTCTACCCTTACTCGAACCAGATACTAGAGTAATTAGTGCCGTAACGGTGTATGGGGTTTTGGGCATCAACTCTGGTGCATTTGGCCCCTGTGCTGTCACAGTTACTCGATCAACTATGCGGATTATAGAGAGAACGCCATCAGCTTCCCTCAATACTTTCTCGCAGAAACACGCTGTCTTTAGATACGGGCCACTCTCAAATGGCATTGCCAAACCTCCTTTGTTTTAGCCTCAATATTTTTGCCTAACTATACCCCATTCGAATCAACAAAACAAATTATACATCTTCGAAACAAGCTAGAAAATTAGATTCGGTGTGTGTTCAAACAGGGATGGAACAAAGGCAAACTTGATGGTTTCTGGATAAATGTCGGTTTTCAATTAGAAACCAGCGAGAAACCTGTCGCCATAAATTTCTGCACTGAACTAGGAATCCGGGGCAAGTTCTACCAATATATTGATGACAAGTGCGGCACAGATTTACATTCAGGACTAATGGCACTTTCGAAATTAGGTTTTGACCATTGGGGCCAAAATCCCCAATTTGTCGGACGCTATGTGGCTCTTTCAGAACTTACAAAGGGTTTTGAATTGACCAAGGACGACCAAATTAAGACCATAATTTCTTCGGTAAAAACCAATATTAATACGTTGGAAAGAAGTAGACTCTTTAAACTCTTAGAGAAAACTTTCCCGGCGTATAAAAAACAAAAGGAAGCAATAGAGCCCTGTTATTCAGTTTGAACGTTCAACTTTTCGTAAAGAGCTGTCACGACCTTCTCCAATAAAACCGTAACGGGGACAAGAAGTTGGATTTGTATCGCATCATAGCCTTTATGACCGTGGAAAAGATTGCATCTTATGGAATAAATTGTGTCGAGAATTGCTGCTACGCTCCGTTCCGGGACATTCGATTTCATATCCTCCGATAGCCGTAAATCATCAGGTCTCCTTGGATCACCCCGTACATCTAACTTTATTGAAAAAATATCCGCGTCTATAAGATCGTGTCGACCAGTTTCAAGTCCAGCCCACGCCCGTAATGCTGGTAGGCGATCGTCAAGTCGGTAAACCGGTCGCAAATGACTACCTTACCTGCCTGTAGCTCCGGTTTTATGACCTCCTTGACCAGTTGAAACCTGGAGGTGTTAAACATCAATGCGTTTTTCGAAAGAAATCGCGGCCACCCCCAAAATGGCGCTGGACCTATGGCGTACTGAAGTGCCGTCGAGTTTATCATCCTCAAGACGCCTGGGATCCGGAACCGGCGCGTCCGGTAAATGCTGAACGATACCATCTAAAGCCAGACTAAATCGTACATCCAGCGACATAATCCCATTGACCGCTGCCAGAACTTCTGTTCTATAATAGGTTCATGGCAAATAAATCCTGTCCTGAGTGCGCGAGTTTGTCGCCATCCCGCACCGACTCGATCCCTCTAACGGTGTCCCTAGCCGATTCATTTCATCCGGCTTCTCCCGATTTCGTCCCTCATACGGGATGCCGTATGACAGGAGGGAATCGGGATATGACCGAGGGAAATCGGGATATGAATGAAAAATTCGGGATCTGTCGAAGGAAACAGATCGGCGGTCAGCCCGGAAACCGGAACGCACGCACCCGCGGTGCCGCCTTAGCTGCATCCCGCATGTCCCGATTTGAAAGTGCCGGATCAAACCAAATCAAATGCCTTGCCGAGAGTAAACGAATGGGACCGGCAAACGAAGAATCAGCCTCAGGCCGAGCCTGCCGGAAGTATTCGTTTTTCGAAAAAAAAGATGTTAACACAGAACGAAAAACGAACCGGCCTTACTGTGGCGTCTTTAGCTGCATTTAAAAAATAGTACCTTAACAATTAAAAACTCAATCGCAGGGTAAAATTTGACACTGCAATCATGGCAGGTTATCGGACAAACAATCGCCAGCCTGGATTGGAAAGCAAATCAATTATTTAGCATCTTGAGGATATGTTTGGTCAGGCTGTCAGCAATTTCGCTGTGTCTTGGAACCGGTTGAGAGACTTTGGACGGATAAGCCCAACTCTTTTCATCCAATCACGAGTTCTCCATATCTACGGACATTGGGAATCTTTCTGGTGCTCAGGTCCTCGTGTATTTCCTTGAGGTTCTCTTTTAGCTCGTCCAGGGTTTTTCCCTGGCTCTTGTAATCGGGATACTCTTCGAACCATCCTACCCACATGTCGTTTTCCTGGTAGTAAACAAATTTCGTTGTTTCCACTTTCAACACTCCCGCTTGTACAAGGCCCGTCCCTGAAATTATAGCAGAATTC
>JAUSGV010000024.1 GCA_030648675.1 Dehalococcoidales bacterium | reverse complement strand
ACCCGCCTCGGTGGAAACCAAAAATCTTACGTTATCGTTCTCACGGAATAACCGCTGGCTGGTACGCTTTGTCGTGGGCGTTGCGATTGCACCGTCTTTGGCAAAAGGCATCCATATTGCATCAACATCACGTACATTTTCTTCTCTACGCTCCAGTTTCATATCTCCGTGAATTACAACTACGGACCCCCTGCCATACTTTTCTTCAAGTTCATTCACCAAATATCGCTGTGTTTCTCGATATTCCGTAAAAATAAGTGTTTTTCCCTTATCCCCGTGAGGGCTCTCTTCGCAAATAATATCGATCAATTTAAGTAATTCATCCAATTTATGGTCGCGCTTCACTTTAATATCAATCAGCTTTTGGAGTGTATCGACTTCAAATTGCATTATGGCAAGTTCATGTTCTAATACCTTTGTTTCCTCAAACTCTCCTTCGAATCTTTCATCATATTCGCTCTCGTTTTTATCGGTTGTATCAGATTTCGTTTCGATTTCACCCTTTAACCGCCTCAATCGTTTGGAAAGTGCTAATTTAATAGCTGCAGTGGAGCTGGAGTTCAGCTTTTGAAAGGTCGTCAATAAGAATCCGGCGGCACGCTTATGGGATGGGTCTGTGATTTGCTGCAATAATTTGTATCCAGTTCTGATATATTCAACTACGGCTTTGTAGAATTTCGCCTCATCAGCGTACAGTGCAATCGGTATCCTATGTGTCTGACGTCCCTTAAATACCTTGTGTCCTTGTGCATCCGTGACATCCTTTTTCGGAGTGCGGATAACTAATTCAGTAAACCGTTTGCCTTTCCCTGAAAAGAGCGACGGTTCATCCAATCCGGTGAAATCGATGTCGTCCTCAAGCAGACCAAGCAGGTTTTTAAACCGGCTGTTGTTTTCCTCTCCCTGGTGTGGGGTGGCTGTAAGTAATAGTATCGCATCGCAATAGTTCTTTTGTCTTACCTCTTCGGCAAGACGATAGTTCTGTGTCTTGTCTGTCTTGCCCGAGTCATAACTCATAGCGCTCAGGCGATGTGCTTCATCAAAGATGATTAGATCCCACCTTCTGTTTTCGAGGAGTGCTTTTTTATGTTCCGCTCTTTTTAGAGTATCAATAGAGGCAATTGCCATTGCCTTTAAGTCCCAGATACGAGGGTTGACTGCCCAGAAGTCACGGCCAAATATTTCAAACATCTGCCCAAACTTATCTTGCATCTCCTCTTGCCACTGCGTCGTCAGTCCAGCCGGTGTAATGATGAGAGTACGTTTGGCCTGTCCCCGTTGCGATAATGCCTGCCAGACCATACCAGCCTCAATAGTCTTGCCCAAGCCAACCTCGTCAGCCAGCAAAAACCGCCGCGTGGGGTTTGACACCACTCGATATGCTGCAAAGATCTGATGAGGAATAATTTGTGTACGAGCATTAGATAGCTGCCCGCCTTTGTTACTTGTCAGGAATCTGGCGGCCATCATCCTCAATTCAAATCGGCGGGGTTCCTCCCACTCGCCACTGCAAGCACGTTCCAGGGGTGATTCCACACGCTCAATCTCAGTGAGTTGCAGGATCTTGTTTTCCGACCGATAGGGTGGCGGCATGAATACCGACGGATTAAACTCAACCTTTGCCTGCGCACCGCGCGCCTTCTGGATACGCCCAATGCCATAGCCTTTATATAGCTCGTTGGTGCTACGTACCAAAATACCTTCGGCGAACGATGGCGACACCGCCTCAGCCTTAAACGCCGCTAAAACTTCCTCGTCCACTAGAGTTGCTTGCTTCCAACGCCGGTTAAATATTCCAATGGCCTTGAGAGCCGCTTCGTCGTTGGTTGCGTCGGGATGTGTGATGATTGCCCCGCCTTCGTCATTGTGTGTCAGACCGGGATAGGTCGCATTGACTGATGAGGTGAGCACGGTCAGCTTCTTACCAGCGTAAAATAAATAATCCTTTGGGTGAAACGCCGTGTCTTCTAACCCGAACGCTACCTGCGTGTTGGCGAGATGGAATATTTCGTCGACCGCTTCAGGGCTATTCTGCCGCACATCGCGCCGCACAATTATGCGCAGTTGACCACCACGCCCTACCATAGACATCAAACACGGCTTCAGCTCCACCCAGCCTCGATAGGACAAGAACGCTACAGCAATATCCACGCGTTCGGCATCCGCAGAAAGATCGCGGATGGCGTCCAGCGCCTTGGTCTTGAAGTTGTCGATGTAGTCAACGCTAAGCAAGACTCTTGGATACCTCCTCTATTTAGTTAGAATCGGCTCTCATCCGAAGTACTTTGTTAACAATCAAATCAAGCTGCTTCTCCAACTTCGTAGTCTCCATATCGCCCTGTGAGACTGATATATGAAGGCTTCGAGATAATCCCGAAATCTCAGTATGCAATCGGTTGTTTTTATCGAATCGTGGCAAACTCACAACACCAATAATGTCTCGATGTGCCTTGGTTGTGATCGCTCGATTGATTCTTTCTCTGACAGGCTGACTATTTAAGAGACCACAAATAAAATAGGCCTTCTCTGGGGAGTCAAAACCAATCGTCATGACATCCGCATTTCCTAAAATTAATCGTTCACCAAGTATTGGCGTTTTACAAGTGCTAAGAACGGTGGCAGTAAAATTCTTGGTGGACCTTTTCCATGCAACACGATATTTTGCGAATGTGTAGGGGCCGATATTATAGAGAGAATAGAAAGGATGGGATGGTCCCCAACGCATGTGTAAAGGACGACTTAATAATTCTTTTTGGAAGTTTTTAAGAAACGCATATGTAAGGGGGAATTGTCGCCTCATATCAGGTTCCGAAATGGGCTTCATTCCTGTTTCCGAAGTATGCGGGACGATATAAGTTCCTGCGATCTCAAATCCCCATCTTTTAATAGATTGTCCGTTCACAAAAGGGAATAGCAGGTCGACTTCGACCAATGCCTCGATTTCTGGAAGAGGTTTTTTTGCCCTTTTATTTACGTTTCTGATTAGCACTTTACCCGTGCCCTTCGCTAATATTAACGACAAACGAAATGCAGATTCAAGATTCGTGTCGATACCTTTCCTAGCCTTGAAACTTTCGGACTCCATGGCAATGCCACTGGTTTGGGTATCATCCGATGCTTTCTCGTCGATAATTCTCCAGAAACTATTAGATTGATTTGAAGTTGAAGGTACTGCAAAACGATCGGCGCGAGCTACCTTGTGTAATACATCATCCAATGCAGTATCTTCCGTGTCGAATTCAACATTTGCAGTGTAGGAAATGTATCTGATAGGGTAAATCGTTGGTTTCCCTTTCGTGAGCAAGATAACTGCGGTCTTATTTCCTGCAGATTTCCGAAATGGTCGAACTGCCATCCAATCTTCTACCTTGTCAACTTGAAGAGGGATGCCCCCTGGTAATGTAAAGCGCCTAAATTCATCACCGGCTCTAGTTTGAAAAATAGTTTGCGTTATTACGAAACCAAGTTTACCACCGATGGTAAGAAAACAATCGCTTGAGACATAGACAAAGAGCATGGAAAGATCCTTGCCTGCAGCTCCAAGGTTTTTCATTGTTGACTGCTTAGCAGCAGCTATTCGGTAAGTGTCTGTCATTAAAGCCCTTACTTGTTCACGATAATCTTCCGGGAGGTTATTCCAGAATATCCACGGTGGATTTCCAGCGACAAAGTCAACTTTACCAACAAACAACGGAGCGAAGGCATTCTTGATAATCCGAGCCCACACTCCATTCTTGTTAGCTTTATCCAGTTCCACGAGTTCGTTATACAAGCCAATGTGCAGTCTTTGCTCGTTGATTGGTAGTCCCTCATCACGGCAGCGCTGGATGAATTCTTCAGCCGAATAGCCGTTGCGAACCCCAGCCTCTAATTGCTCTGCATACTTAGCTACATCGTCGCGGTTCGTAGCGATTTCAGTTGGAATTAAGAAGGTAGTAGGTGCAGTCTTCAATTGTCTAGCCTTACCGAGACCTCCGGCAAAAAGCCCCCCGTATTCCGAAGGCGTCATTATTGAATCGCACAGGTAAACCGGAATCTCGACCTTATCCATATGCCCGACGAGGTCGCGGATAGCGATGAGGTAGTTGGTTCGAGCGGCCATCACGGCCAGCGGGTTGAGGTCGAAGCCGATGACGTTGGCGAGGATCTTGCGACCGAGCTCACTTTCATCGAACTGACAGCGTTCGCGATTCTCCTCGTACCATTTTCGGATGCGGTTAATGGCCATGACGAGGAAGGTACCCGAACCGCAGGCGGGATCCAGCAGGCGTTTGTCGGGATCTCCAACGTAACCGAGCTCGTTGAGGACGTGTTCGGCGAGCCAGTCGGGCGTGTAATATTCACCGAGGTCGTGGCGGACGCTCTTGGGGAAGAGTTGCTGGTAAAGTTTCTTGAGCAGGTCACGGCTGCCGGTGGGGTCTTCGGAGAGGGTGCCGGGGTTGTAGTCGTCCAGTTTCGTCACCATGTCGCGGACGAGTTTCTCAATCGGCTCGGTCCAAACACCGGTGTACCAGGCGAAGAGGTCGCCTTCGAGGAAGTTGGTAATGTTGAGGTGGCGGAATATGCTGCCCGCTTCGAGGTCTTCCATCTCGCGCTTGAGTTTGTTGCTGGTGGTGGCCTGCATCATCCTTTCCAGGGGTGTCGTTAGTTTGTGGAAGAAGGCGACGATCTGCGCCGCCATTAGTTTCATAAACAGCGCGTAGTAGGTGTGAACAGCAAACAGCAATTCGGCGGGCTTCGGGTCCTTCACGCTTACCTGGTAGAACTCGGCGAGTTTCTTGATCTTGTCCGAAGGACTGTCCACGTCGTAACCGCAGACTTCGCCAAACAGGATTTTCCACTGGCTGAAGAAGGTCTGCGCTTTGGGGTTGTCGGTGGTCACGATGGCATCGTAAAGAGCATGGATACCGCTGATGGCAACGGTATTGCCGCCCTCCGACCCGAAGTCGCCCGCTAGATACTCTGGCGAGAACGGCTTACCCTTCGTTCCCAAGTTGAACAGTGCCCAGAGAAACCTCTCGGCAGAGTGACGGTTGACCTCGACCGGTTCCTGCACCTGCCATTTCTCATCGCGGAAGCGTACGAAAATGAAATGATTGCCGTCAAGACCAACTCCGAATAGCGAGTTAAGTGGCTGCCCATGCTCATGCCGCATGTCATAGAACCGCTTCTTGATTTGCTCGACGACTTTCTTGCTTCCTGGCGAGTCAGCTTTTGGCCCGATGCGGTCGCCTGGACTTTTGGGATTCTTGTATTCGATGATTACGCGAGAATATACCGAATCGACGCGCCCGCTGGCGACAGTAAACTCGTGTTTACCTTCAAGTTTGAAGTCAAGATCTCTTTGGATATAAGCAAGCTGCTCCACCGACCTGATGCGGATTTCCTCTTCCTTGTCCGCCATCGCCGCTGCCGCCTTAATTTGGTCGGCGTACTCAATTGCTTTCCTCGCAATCAGTTCGTCTAGGGATTGCACTTGTGGCATGTCAAGACCTCCTCACGAGACGAATCGGTTGCCTTCAAGCCAGTAACGATCTTCTAGCTTCTTATCACAATGCATTTCTGCCTCAAGATGGAGACATCCCGAGTTAAACCAGAGCGCAAGAGTGCAGCACCTACAAGTGAATAAAATGGTTTGTCACTGCCTCTCTCTACCGCATCAGCTTCGACAACATCGGGATATTTAGTAAGGAATGAGGTGGCGGCAGCCCTTGCATCTTCTCGATGCGATTGACCTTTTGCAGGTCCAGTGACCAGAGCTTCCCATATAAACAGATTCGCTTTGCCAGCGATGAAATCATGCCAAACAAATGATGCTTGCACGTCCACATTTACGAACTCACGTGTTCTTTCAAAAATCCACGCGGTCTCTGAAAGGCCAGTCGCCAAAGCTGCACAACCTGCGCCGGCACTCCAGGGATGATTGTTCTCTCCTTCCCGAGCGCTGGTCAAGAAGAAGGGATCCTTCGGCACCGGCACAAACAGCGGGCACTCGAAGCCAAGGGCGACGCTCCTGCGCGCTGAGAGGTCATCGGCAAGTCTTTTTACGAGATCTAGAATGTCGTCCCCGTCTTTGACAACACTATCTCGCTCTTCTCGCCTTATGCGGCACCACGCGAAGCGTTTGCGTTTTACAGAGCCGACATCAACTGCCCATATAACGGGAGTAACAGGTGTCAAGCTAGAAATGTCCCTCGCCATACTGTGCTGCTCCAAAGATGTCCCATACGCTCCGAAACTAGGTCTTCTTTATTAGGGCAATTATACACCTATTGCAGTCATCAACAAAACATAACCCTTTTGGGGCATCTTAGCCCAGATCAACCCCTAGTCACACAAAACTGATTTTGTTCAATCCGCCGGCTCGAAGGCTGGGAAACAGGGAATGAACGCTGGGAGGGTACCATCCTTATTGGGAAAGACCAAGTGCCAGCATCAATTTACTGTCTATCGCCTTCAAATCTGGTGTCGGTATGGAGCCCAGTCTTTTGGCTATCATATCCTGCTTGATTGTTCTAATAATGCTGGTAGCCACCGAAGGGAAAAGAAGTCCTGCTCCCTGCCAGTCAGCAATGGAATGATCGCCTACCAATACACGGTCGGTTCTACTGGTTATAGCAGCAATTATGGCTTATAAGGAAAGTCTTCCAAGGTGACGATACCAGTTAATTCGTGCCTAATTTTAAAGGCTCACGCTCAAAAACAAGTTTCTAACTTCTATACTGAATCAAGAGGATTAAATAAGGAGGTATTTTATGGTTAGCAGACTGACAAGGATTATTAACGAGCATAGGTATATTTGGAGGTTAAAGCAGTGCCCCAGGTGCCATGGTGATTTGTACAAAGAGTATGAAGGTGATTGGGCTTGTTTTCAATGCGGAAATAGAATTCATAAAGGAACTTTTAGAAAACAGCTATATTAGTATATTTACTACTTAAAAGGAGAAGGAAAATGACGACTGGAGTTATAGAAAAATTCCTTAACCACTTAAAGTATCTGGGCTATGACATTGAAGAAGAAGACACCGGAAGGTTCTCAGCCAAGCATGAACGGCTCTTTAACATGTGTATCTCGGTCAAGGCAGGGGGCATATTCTTTGGTGCCTGGGTCGGGGGCAACGAAATAGCCGAGACCCATAGGCAGGAGTTTATCGAGCGCCTCAACTATCTTAACGGCAAAGCCGTTGTGCTACGATTCCATGCCGATGAAGACAGTGACCTGATGATTGAAGCCTGGTACCCGAAGAGATATGACAGGGTGAGCTTTGCCGCCTTTATGGATTTATTGAGCCGTGATAGCCAACTACTTTTCAGCGATGATTATGGGGTTGAAAAATACTGCGGCTAGCATTCGCTCTTCGATTCTACGTGCCCGGTTGGCAGAATTAGAAAAACAGAATGAACTAAAGGACGCCTTAACCTTTAACAATTATAATATTATTGCAAAGTTAATGGCAGCATAATAAGAAGCAGTAGAAGGAGTGCGATGCAGCATGGCAAATAAAAAGAGAGATAGTAAGAACACCAGAGAGAATCCGAGTTATCCTGAGATGGATAAGGTAACTATTTACTTGAAGATGGGCTGCCATTTTATCGATACGGGAGAGCCGGAACTGGCCATGGACGCTTTTACTAGGTCTATTGAACTAGACCCAGGAAATGCACGTGCCTATGACTTGCGAGCTATCGCCTACGGTAATAACTACGAATGGGATGAGTCTATCGCCGACTGTAACCGGACGATAAATATCGAACCGGAATATGAGGGAGGTTATAACAACCGTGGTCTCGCATTCTACAAGTTAGAAAGGTTTGACGAAGCTATGGAAGATTATAACAGGGCTATAGAGTTAGCCCCTCGCGTAGCCATATTTTATAACAACCGTGGTCTCGTCCATTTTTGGAAAGGTAATTATGAGAATGCCATATCAGATTACAACATGGCCCTCAAAATAGCCGGTAAAACGGACCCCGTCATGCAAGATCTCCACAGCCAGCGGGGCGAAGCCTATGCCAGCCTCGGTATGTACAAAAAGGCAATCGCTGATTTTGATCGGGCACTAGAGATCGCCCCCTGCGACATTACCGCTTACGCTTATCGCCTCTGGACTATAGAAATTACGCGTGATTATCAATAGGCCACATGAAGCTGATTTACGAGCGAGGAGTAAAAGAATGGGAAAACGATACTTTATTGAGCTAAGCCGAAAGGATGTCGGGCTGGTGAGCTACTTCCCTGGTCTTGAAATAAAGGACGACCCTGATGATCACTGGATTGATGGAGTGCTAACGGCTGCCGTAGCACCTCTTGCAAAGCGGAGGAGTGTCAAGATTTGGAATACACCCATAACATTCTGGTGTTGCGTTCGAGAGACAGCCCGCCGCCGGGCAGAAATCTTCGTCTTTGTGACTCCAGCTTTCCCCGGAGTCGTCATTGAACGAGCTCTGTGTAAAACGTTAGAGCCGCTCAGGGACGGCAAAGTCAATGCCGGTAGGGAGCCGATTCCTGAATATGCGTTCCCCTGTCTCCAGATATTTCGGGGGAGTATTATCCGCTTTTACACCAGGCTTGAAGGTCAGGATGGTTTCTATGTCCCAACGATCCAGTGGAGTGATAATAAACCTTCGTTTAACGTTCTTAGGTTCTCGGAAGATGATGAATTTCTGAGGGTCGATGTCCCAATCGAACAGATGGGTCGGTTCTTTGCCGAAGCAAGATTATCATCAGTATCAGATGGGGAGTATTGCCGCAAATTCCAGCAGGCGTTCAGCATAGTTGCCAGTGAGGCCGAATAGTGGTAGTCATTGTAAAGCTAGCAGATTGGCTTAAGCGATAATTGCGCGCATGTCTGCTAATGGGCTAAACTAGTACGGAGAGTGCCGGGGGTAAGATTATGGGTAGCATACTTAAAGCGATGTGTGAGTGTGGTTTCGATTCAGATAATCTTTACCTAGGAGGCGGGCGCATGAACTTCAATACCTTCTGCAGGGTGCCGGACAGCGACGCAAAACTGAGGAGGATACAGTGGATACGGTCAGAGATGTTAACGAGAAGGTCATGAGGCTTTGGGAGGAGTGGCACTGTAAGCTAAAAGACGGAAACTTGAAAGTGCCATTGATTTACCCTGACCTGAATAATACAGATGCGCTTCTTTTTATTGGAATGAATCCATCGTTTGTTCTGACTGCGTACGAGAAGAACCTGAAGGACACAAATTACCAGAGTACTGACGTCAAGAGATTCTTCAGTTGGGGCAACCATTATTTCGATATGGCAGAGTGCGGCAAAATCGAGAAGATAATGAGAACAAAGTACAAGAAATATTTCGGCAAATTTGAGAAGATTGCTGAAGAAGCTTTGGGAAACCCGTTGAAATATGAGCATATAGACTTGTTTTTCAACCGTGAAACAAGTCAAAGGGAATTTGAGAGGAAGATTCTAAATAATCCTGTTATGAAAGAATTTGTGCTTTGCCAATTGGAGTTGTCAAAAAGCCTTATTAAGCATGTACATCCTAAGTTAATTGTTGTCGCAAATGCTGGTGCTGCGAAGCTGTTCGAGAAGAAGGCAGAAACAGGAAATCTTGGAGAGGAATTCCATCTCCAGTGGAGCGAAGAACAAGGATATCATACTGCTGTAATCAACGAGAAGCCAATACCGGTATTCTTGACCTCTATGCTCACGGGACAGAGGGCACTGGACGATGGCTCGTACCGTCGGCTAAAGTGGCATATAAAAAAGGCACTAAAGGATGTCTCCAGTGTCTAGAGCAGACGAAACAACAAACAGCATCTTCAATCTTTTCAAAGACAAGCTATTTGCAAACAATTCAGACGGACTAAGAATGGAAGATTTTCTGAAAAGAACTGTTACAGTCAGCCATGAGACTTGGTCCTTCGAGTTTGATAACAAGAATCGTTGCGGTGTTAAACCCAAAGAAACACCCTATCTGGACACCGGCGCAGGGTGGTCGGGATACTCGGGTACTGCTTGTAGGAGAGGCTCCAAGCGCTACCGAAGGAACCGGAGTACATTTTGGGGGAGAATTTGGGTCGGACTTTGTCGCCCAAGGCACCTGGTCCACGATGTGGACGTTGACTCCACATTTACAAGAGCCGGTCGAATGGTTTGATGACCAGTACATCAGCTATCCGGGCGTTTTTTGTTCCTGGCTTGGGTAAAGGGCCCCCACCGCTAGCGTCAAGGAAGTCGGCAGGTTAATCCAAGTCCCGTAGAACACTCAACGCGATCCAAACATAGTGTCTGTTTTCCCGAATTCAGACAAGACGTTATGATGGAACGATCCTGACCGTTTTGGGCTGCCTAGCTGAAGGAATCACCGGCCTCAACTTGAGACCACTTTCTCAAAGAGGTTGCGAACCTCTTTGAGAAAACATCATCATGTCTATCGACGGATATGGCAAATTCAGCGAAATCAATAACCTCAATGCCCTGCGCTCTCATACACGCACCACGTTTCAGCGTCGTCTCGGAACTGCTTGTCACCGGGTCCGTGGGCAGAATGCAATAGATGTGCACGCACGGACTGGTCGCACGAACGCGTTGGATCACCGCACCGATATTTTCACGTACTTGGTCTTCGGTCCCCGGCACAGACTTAAGGTAGATTTGCTCAAGTGAACGCCAGAGACTCAAATATTTTGACCGAAACTTGGGCTTGGTCCCCTTCATTATCTTTCTGAGGCCATCAATCGTGTCAGCAAAGCCGTTTTCCTTCACTTTGACGTATGGCATCAGTTGCTCTATGTCGAGCGACTTGCAATCCGTTTTCAATTCTATCAAGAACACGTGCGCAAGGTCTTTACTGAAAGCAACATAGTCGGCTTTCACAGATTGCATGCTATCGGCCTTCTTTAGGGGAAACTCCGGTATGACGTGAGGATTGATGGTGGAACTTGTCTTTCTGCCGATAACGTCGTGCAAGTAAAGTGCGAAGAATATATCAGCCCTCCGCTCCAACTGGTACGCTGGTAAGTGTCGCCAATCGTCCAAGCGGTTGAAAATCTCTTCGGCAGCGTCCATTGCCAGTATCCCCCTTTTTACGGTGCTCCCAAGGCCAATGACGTCAGTCTGGCAATAATCAGTATCATAGCTTCAGTATCCAAGGAGCAATACTTCAGAAGGTCTTCCCGAATTTTCAGCATTGCGTCGGCGGAAATTTCACCGCTCAATATTTGCAGGAACGCCAGACTGGCATCATCGCCCTTGGCAATGTCCAGACCCTCGTATCCTCTGCCGGTTAGCGCGGGCAGAACGTGCTTGATTGATGCGCTCCCTTTCTGTTCGGGATGGTAGTAGCTAAACTCACGAAAGGGAATTAGGAGATCTACCACCCTAACATTAGTCGCTGCCACCCAATCCTGAAATCCAAGGAATGCTTCGCCTAATTCCGTCAGTACGCCCTTCTCGAAAGCCCCGTTGTATGTGACGATACTCCCGGCGACTCCAAGGTGCTCACGAAGCTCAGCCAGGAACTGTGGTCTTGGGTCACCGTCTCCTTCTGCAAGATAAGAATAATGGACCGGCGCTTGTCCAGGCGCAGCAACGACGTGCAATGAAAACTGGAAGGGCATGCGTTGATATGGCCGCGTTCCGTCATACAGTGGAATCACCAGACTGATTGTCTCGAAGTCCATGTAATAGAGCGGATACTTTAGAGTGGAAAGAAAGCGATCGATTGCTTTGGCGTTAAAATATGGCTGTCGGCTGATAGCGCACGTCCGTTGTATTCGCTGCTGAGCATTGAGATTGTAATCTTCGGGTATTGCTTGGAGTGACTGGACCCCGCGCGCGTACAGCTCTGCGCATTTCTTACCGCCCCGGTATAACTGAAACACGTTGTATTCTGGCAATCCGCCCCAGCAGGACTTAACTGGACAATCATAAGGCTCAGAGCAGCGGCTACCGATCGTAACCGATGGCGGCTCAGGCTGTAAGATGACTTTGAACATCTCGCGGATTCGATCTTCGATCCCGGTGCTCGCATCGATTACCTTGTCCGTCACGTCTTCAAGGGTAAACAATCCGCCCGGCTCGACATTCCCATGCCTAATATATTGGTTGTTGATGTGGACGAGATGGCAATTCCGAATCTTCAATCCAGACCGTTCACAGCAGCGCCTCTGAAACGAAATATCATGAATGTTCTCATCTTTGACCTTGGTGGAACTTTTTACTTCTACGATATCCCATTCGTCTTTACCGACAGGGTCCAAGATGTCCAACCGAGAGTAAATTCCGTCTGTCAGGAATCCGGGTTCGAAGAGTGTTCTCCTTTCCAATACCAGTTTCTTTGTTTGGTCAAGATTCAGACCGAAATCGTCTGTATCCACCTTGAGTCCATGAGGGAAGAGAGTCTGGGCCAGATCACCAACTCGATGGCCCTCATCGAAGATATGCTGCGTGCTCGCACCGACATCAGGCACCTCAGCCTTGTCGTTAAACAAGAACCATAGATACCTGGGGCACTGTAGCCCATTCATGTATTTGCTTTTGGATAGCAGACGTGTCTTTGCCATAAATTAGTAAGAGGAACTATATTCCTTTTACTAATGACGGTCAAGAGGCGTAGGCGGAATTACTCATAAATTCGACAAGACTGTGCTATGCAGGGGACGAACTGACAAGAACCGGTGATAGTGTCGGTTGCGGTCGGCGTCAGCTATGTCGGCTAAGCCGCTGCTTCACACATTCTAGCGAAAAGTTACCCTGTACATGAACCGTGAAACAATTCGGCAATATACATAAGTCTCTTATTGAAAACCATTCTGGGCTTGACAAGCACGCCTGCTGGTGTCTACTATACCTCTACAGATGCCGTATGAATAATGGATTAGCCATATGAAACCGTTGAAATTCATTCACTGTGCTGACCTCCACCTTGGGACGCCGTTCAAGGGCATCTCAGAACTGAATCCTGACCTTGGAGACCTGCTTTATCAATCCACGTATCTGTCATTTGATAACATCGTCAATCTAGCTATGAAAGAAACCGTCGACTGTGTGCTCATCGCTGGAGATGTGTACGACAGCGAAGATAAGAGTCTTCAAGCCCAGTTACGGTTTAGAAATGGCTTGATCCGACTGTCCGATGCTGGCATACGCACCCTTATCGCTTACGGCAATCACGATCCTCTAACCGGTTGGTCAGCAACGCTGAAATGGCCAGAGGCAGTTTTTTCTTTTCCTGGTGACAAAGTTGAATGCATTCCTTTGCAGGACCACGATGAGACCATTGCAACAGTCTATGGAATAAGCTTCGCCAAGCGAGATATAAAGGAAAACCTATCACTGAGATTCGCTCCGACAGAGGAACACATACCGCGAATAGGATTACTGCACGCTAACGTAGGCACCAATACAGGACACGAGTCTTATGCACCCTGCAGTATCGAAGACCTGACCAGCATTAGCATAGATTATTGGGCATTGGGACATGTTCACCAAGGCGGCATTCTTAGGTCATCGAGACCAGCAATCGTTTATCCTGGCTGCTCACAGAGTAGAAGTCCGCGCGAAATCGGTTTAAAAGGATGCTACCTAGTCACCCTCGAATTCGGAGTAGATCCTGTCATCAAGTTCGTTCCAACTGATGTAGTCCGTTATGCATCAGATTCTATTTATATTTCTGCTTGCCTCTCCTTGGACGAGGTTCAAGACTCCGTCGCCAAGAAGTGCATGGGAATGTCAGACGAATCGGACGGGCGAAGTCTCATATTACGTCTGTCGCTGACAGGTAGAACCACCCTTCATTCTCAACTACAGCGAACAAATAGTATTTCAGACTTACTTGGAGGCATCAGAGAGCAATTAGCAGACAGGGAACCATGGGTATGGCTCGACAGACTGGATTTGAATACCGCAGGCACATATGATTTAGACTCATTGAGACAGGGAAACGACTTCATCGCTGATATCGTTTCTGTTTTTGACGGACTGAGTGACCCAGATAGTCAAGACTGGACAGAACTAGGTGGGGTTTTCCAAACTCTGTTTGCCAAGTGGCAAGGTCATAGTTATCTGGAGAAGTTTTCACAAGAGGATTTACAGGCTCTTGCCAACGGGGCAAAAGGGCAGATACTTGATATGCTCTTAAAGGATACATAGATGCAGCTACTTGAAATTCATGTCGATGGTTTTGGTGTTTTCTGTAACAAACACACCACTGGTTTATCTTCCGGTACAAATGTAATTTACGGCCCCAACGAATTTGGCAAAAGCACATTATTAGCTTTTATAAGACGTATACTATTTGGATTTCGTACCTCGTCCAGCACGAATCCCTACCCGGCTCTCTCTGGTGGTACCTACGGAGGAAGAATAGTCTGCCAACTTACCAATGGCAAGATCGTCACCATATCTCGCAAAGAAGGACGCTCTGGAGGACCAGTAAAACTCTTCATTGATTCCGCCGAACTCTCAGGACAGGAGGAATTAAACAGAATACTCGGAGGAATTTCAGAGAAGTTCTACGAGAACGTATATGCTATCGGCCTCGACGAGTTGCAGGCACTAAAAACACTTGAGGAGGAAGAGGTCAAGAACCATATCTACGGAGCCGGACTGGAGCTAGGTACTACATCCTTGACCGAACTTCAGAACACATTTCTGAAGCCGGCGGAGATGGTTTTCAAGCCTAGTGGTTCTGTGCAGAAGATCCCCGCGCTATACAAAGAAATTCGAGATAAGGAAAAGGCAATTGAAGAGACAAAGAAGCTTCTATCCAAGTATGACGAACTGGTTAGGGAGCGTGACGGATTTCAAGATGCGATTAGGGCACTGGATACTGAAATTGGTAAGTTGGAGAAAGATCAGCGCCGGCTGGAAGCCCAAAAGGCCCTCTTCCCAACCTATGTTAACCTTAAAGAAGCCGAGGACAGTTTAGCGAGAACTGCTGAAATGCCGCTCTTCAGAGAAGACGCGCTCACCAAGTTGGAAAAATTGGATGTTGCAGCCTTAAATATGGAGAAACAGACCAAGGACGATATCAACGAATTGAGAGAGCTGGAACTAAAGCGAGACGGCCTAGTCTATAACGACCGAATAATTGGAGTTGAACAGTCCATCATCTCGCTGCAAAAGGAGAGCGAACAGTTTAAGAGTGCTTCAAAAGATATCAGCCACGTAAGAGAGCAGAGAGCGACGCTCGCCAATAGCGTCCAAACAAGAATTGAAAAACTTGGTCCCGAATGGACGGGAGAGAGAGTGAGGAATTTCAATCTCAGCCACTTACAGGAAGACCAGAGTCGCACGGCGAAAGACCAGATTAATGAAGCTAAACGCAAAATAGAGAGCGTAAAGAGTAAGATGGAAGCGCACCTAGATTCGAAGGCCGGAGAAGCATCTCGCGGAGTTCGCATTCCTCCCTTCTTGAGAAATATTGGATATCTCAGTGTCGTCCTGGGTTTGGCCGGGTTTACATTGGGCTTTATCTTCTCGCAGCCTGCATTGTCCGCATTTTCCGCCTGTCTATTGATTGTTGGCCTGGTTCTTGCCTTAAGTGAACGAAGGCCGAGCCCATCTCTGGCGTCTGATCCGTTGGAAAGAAAATATACAGACGATCTAGCATCGACAGACTCAGCCTACAGGGGAATATCTGATGAGTGGCAGGCGCATCTTAGAAGTATCGGTTTGAATGAAAGCCTGTCTCCCGACGGAGCTCTTGATGTTGTTAGAACAATAAAGGAAATACAATCAGACCAAGTTTCACTGGACGGGTTAGATTCAAGAACCAAAGCGATGGAAAACGCTATTGATTCAGTTAACAATCTACTCAACCAGGTAGTTGGCTCTCTAGACAAGACGAAGATTAGTGATGATGTCGTCGCTAGCATTGAGATTCTCGCTCAACAACTGAGTGCCGCAAAAGAAACAAAAAACAAGAAGGAAAGTTCGGACGAAGAGATCGAGAGGCGGCGACAGAAAATACGTAGCAACCGGGAAGCTTTAGACCAAGCCAAACACGAACTCCAAGAGTATGTCTCGTCTTCCGGGGTCAGCAATGAGACCGATTTCAGACTAAAATATCAGTCTTTCCGGAAGCGTGAAGACTTGAAGAAAACCGTCGAGCAGTGCCGGACAACCATTCAATCAGCTGTCGGTATCGGGGAGTATTACGACAAGTTCATTGCCTCAATCTCTGCAACGGAGCCAGCCGCTGTTTCTGCTACGCTGGAAATCCAGGATCAAGGACTTGAGGAAACGAAAAAAGAACGAGACGAGAAGAAAGAAGGAATTAGTGAGCTACGAGTCAGAATTGATGATTTATCAGTAAAGGACTTGGCAGAAGACCAAACCGGATTGGAAGTGAAGAAACAACAACTCCGTGATTATTCGGCTGATTGGGCCAGGGCCCAGATAGCTTTGTTTGCCCTAGCAAGAGCTATCTCCAAATATGAAAATACGAGACAGCCTGAGGTAATCAAAGCTTCCACAGACGTTTTTGAAAAGATTACCAATCATACGTACGCAATGATTATCAAGCCCACCGAAACCAACGAGCTCGTAATTCAAGATCGCTCAGCAAAACGTAAGAGCATTGTCACTTTTCACGTTATTGACCCAGGTGGTTTTCAAACATATTGACCACCCTGGGTACCGGGTAACTGCCATTATTACACTTCACTCACCTCCTTGGCAACGGGCTCTACCTGTCTCGGTTGCAACTGAGTCCTGTAGCT
>JAUSGV010000023.1 GCA_030648675.1 Dehalococcoidales bacterium | reverse complement strand
TTTCGAGAGCGGCACCATGAACCACTCGGACACCTCTCCTGATTATCGGGATAATAATAGCATCTGCATTCTCCTGCCTCAATAGGTCGAGTATTTTCCCCGCGCTGTCTTCCCCCAATTTGCTTGTGTCAGGCTGACTGCGATACGATTAACATAATACATGAGAAACTGGTTTTTAAATTGGCGCCTGCTCGGAAAAAGGATGTACCGGGCAGCCAGACTCGATCCCGCCCTTTTTCGCGAGGTTAAAGGGGACGCCGCAGCCGACCGGCAAGCCCTGGCGGTCGTAACCCTGGCGGGTTTAGGTACAGGGATCGGCATCGGATTGGGTGGATTTTTCAAGATGGCGGGAACATTGTCTCCGCTTGGGTTATCGATTGGACTGCTGCTCTCTCTTTTTTTATGGCTGATCTGGTCTTGGTGTGCCTGGTTTATCGGAACGAAAATGCAGCGTCCGGGCAAAAAGGCTACCTTTCGGGAATTGTTACGCGCAACCGGATTTGCGGTTTCTCCAGGGATACTCGGGATCTTTGTGTTTATCCCCGTGATCGGCGGCTTGATATTGTTGGCGGCAACACTGTGGGTATTTGCCGCCTTCATCATGGCGCTGAAGCAAGTCCTCGATGTCAGCCCGGGAAGGGCTGCCGCCACCTGGGCGGCGGGCTGCTCTGTCGCAGTTGTCTTGCTGATAGCTACCGTCGCCATCTCGGTGACTTCGACTCGGCTTTTTAGCGGCAATTGGCACTTAACCGACAATTTCAATAGCAAACTAAATTCTATTGTGCAGCCGTACCGGTTCAGCATAGCGTCTTGGGAGCTGGATAATGCTCCTGCCAAAATTACCAAAATAATATGGGGCTTTGGAACAAAAACGGGTAACGCCAGCTCTACCGTGGAGAAGTTTTTCTCGACCGGAGAACGAGCACAATCGCAGCAGGACACAGTAGAAAAGATTTTGGAAGACCAAATAAAACAAACCCTGGCGGAAGAGAATGTAACCGGTTTTCCGCCGGTCAATCTCCAATTGTCCCCTTTGCCGCGCTTGTTAATCATCTCACCCAGAGACAATATAGAAAGCATGAGAGAAATACTTCTCGATCCGCGTCTTTCCTTTCAGCAGATAGAAAGTATCGAAAAGCAGGCGGACGATTTAGGTGTTTCCTCTCTGGTCGTTGAAATTGGCGGGTTCGCCGGGGCTTATCCAAGTATGGTTTCAAATAATGCGAGTCTGCGATTCACTATCGATGCCGCCGTGGAGGAATGGCTCCACCAGTACCTTGCTTTCAGGCCGCTGGGTTTCCGATATTTGATGGACCTGACCGGCATACAAAGAAACTATGAAATTGCTCAGATAAACGAAGCAGTAGCGGGCATGGTAAGCGAGGAAATAGGTGCAGTTGTCAGCCGGCAGTACTATATGGAACCGAACGAAACGGTTACGTCGGATTATTCCGATTTTTACCGCGAAATGCGGGAAATCCGGTTAGCGGTAGACGATTATCTGTCTAAAGGAGAAATCGATGCCGCCGAACAATTTATGGAACAGAAGCGGGAAGAATTGGCTGCAAAAGGCTACTACATCAGGAAATTGAATCAGGCATATTTTGCCTGGCACGGAACCTATGCCAATCAGCCTGATTCTGTTTCCCCGATCGGGACGGAATTGCGGGAATTACGGAATCGATGCACGTCGGTAAAGCAGTTTTTGGATATAGTCAGTGTGATGACGAGCGAACAAGATTTGCAAAAAAGGTTAGCAGACACACGAGGAATTTAGCATCTGGTACCAAAAGATGAATGAGCGTGATGCAAAAGCACCCCCTTTGATGGACTACATTAAGGTGTTGGAAAAGCAAGACCACAATGCCCGGAGACAGGAAATTATTTCGGACCTCCGCGACATGGGAATAACCCCTGAAATCCAGGAATGCCGCTGGTTGAGCGTCAAAAACATAATTGCCGATTTTTCACCAGAAGGAAGAGTTGCGAGTCTGCTCTTTACGGCCCATTACGATTCGGTGGCGGGCAGTCCGGGAGCAAACGACAACGCATCGGGAGTTGCCGTTTTGCTAGGCCTTTGCCGCGAATTAAAAAATATCACAGTTCCGGTGAGAGTTGTCTTTTTTGACCGGGAAGAGGCATGGTTCAGAACTCCATTGCTGCGTCTTGGTTTACTCGGTTCTTTTTGCTATGTTCGTAAGGCAGTTCTGCAAAACGTCGCAGAGGTCTATAATCTGGAATTTTGCGGACAGGGGAATATGTTAACAATTTGGCCGGTGAGAAAAAGCGATGAAGGCCGCAAAACAATAAAAAAGATCGAAGAAGCGGCCGGCCGCTTATCGATTCGATTTATTCGTGGTTACGTTCCCTGGTATTTGATGAGCAGCGATCATTTCTCTTTCAGACGCAAAGGGATCGATGCGGTTACACTGTCGATGTTGCCGGGAGACAAAATACCGGTGCTGGAGAATGCGCTCAAAGGGAAAAGTTCCAACGCTTTTCTTCGTCCGCGAAACAATTTACCGGACCTGCTTTCGGCGATTCATACTAATAAAGACACCTCGCAGATGCTCGAGGAAAAAGCACTCCAGAGCATGCTTGTTCTGACCTTAGAGTTGGTACGTGTCCACTCGTCCGGTTAGTTTGGTTTCACTGTGCTGATGGATTCAATACTCGTCCGACGAACAGGATTTCACCAGTCGGAATATCCCGAATAATGAAAATGAACGGACGGTCTATGGTGACCTCTACCGGTGGTTCAGCAGGGATAGAGGTTACGCCGACGATCACCGCGGTAGCGGCGGCGGCTTCCGTGCCGGTTTCGTCGACGGAGACGAAGGCTTTGTGCAGGACGTCGGATATGTGAAGATCGCGTTTCCCGGTCATCCCGGAGAAGTCGGCGTTGTCAGTAAAAGCGGCAGGCATCCCCATTTCGCTCAAGGTGTTCTTGAGACCAAACTGGGAGTTGAATTCAAAGCGCGGCATAGTCAGATTGACCCTGGCTCCTTTCAGGTTATTGATGATATCCCCTACCTGTTGGGCTTGTAAGCCTTGTTCAAATCCCTGGAACTTTCCTGCATCCGGCAGAAGGACAACCATGGAAATCTGCTGGCCGTCGTAGAGCAGTTCTACCGCCTGATAATCATTCCCTTTCACATAAGACATGGTTTCCGACTGCTTCATCATAGGCACGGTCAATTGCCGTCCATCGATAAGGTTGAAAGGTCCATTTACCGTCGCATCTTTGTTGAACTGATGCAGCCAGGCGGCATTGAAGTAAATGGCGTTGGTGAGCACGAGGCGGGTCAAACCGTTGATCGCACCCTGGGGAACCAGGTCTTTTATACGGCCTTCGGTCTGGTCGCTGACCCAATCATTTATCGTTATCCGGGAATTTTCAGTTTTGTTGATGAAATCAAGAATTCTTAAGCCGGCTCCATAATTTTGGGCCAGAATATCGAGGTATGAAGGCTGAAAGCTGTAATCTTTCTGTCCCCAGATAGCGTTGACGACGTTCAACCTGAATCCTTTGGCGTCTTTGCCCTGGGATCCCTGCCCCCGTTGGCTGAGTTCAATGTCGAGACTGTTGAACGCAGGGTGCAAGCGGTCTTGAGAAAGCGTGTAGTGAAGCGTATCGGCCATTTGCTGTTCAGTTTGACTACTCGCTCCGGCATAGGCCATAGCCAGCGCGATGGAAATGCTGTGGGGAGAATAGAAAAGATTGCCGCCCTCACTTTTTAGTTGCTGGTAAAGCTGAAAGGCAAAAGCACTGTTGCCGGCGACGACGGCAGCGACATCACTTTGGCTGGCAGCCGGCGACGTTATACGCGGTTTGTCAGATTTTATTACGTCAGCGGATGCCGGTTTAGAACACGCGACTAAAGATAATGCCAACAGTATATACAACCAAGATCGGAAAATCTTTTTCATTCCGGCCTCCCATGCAAAAGACTACACTTTTAATTTAAGACCAGCCAAAGAAAAAAGTAAATAGTCTAGAGGTAAATAGTCTAGAGGACAGACCCGTGCGGATATAAATTGCTCTATTAGATACCGGATTGGATAGTAAAACACTATTTGCACACCGGCAGTTCGACGAAGAAAGTCGATCCCTTGCCAGGTTCGCTCCCTGCCCATATGCGGCCGCCATGTTCAGAAATTATTCCCTGGCAGATGCTCAATCCGAGACCGGTCCCGGAAAATTAACCTATTTGATTTCGTGTAGAATGTTCGGGGACTCATTAAAGGAGCTTAGGTGCTCTCGCGGCGGAGCGAGCGGCCACTCGCTCCATAATCTGAGATTGAGTGACCCCGATGATGCCGACCACTTTTCTTTTTGCGGTTTCGCCTTTTTCGATGGTTATATCGCTCTTTCGTATTCCGAGGACTTCGCTTAGGAAAACGATCAATTCCCTGTTTGCCTTGCCTTCAACCGGAGGTGCGGCGATCTTTACCCGCAATACGTCCTCCAGGAACCCGAGCACTTCATTCTTGCGGGCGCCCGGTCGGACGCGAACGATAATCCTTGTAGGCTCTTGTTGGCTTGGCATTTTATTCCAGGACTTCGGCGAAAATAGGGTTGGAGGTCAAGACCCGGGAAGGCGGCAGCCGGAACCTTGACCCTGCAGCAACAAGTTCCCCGTTTATAACCATTCCTTCGAGACGTTCGATCAAGGGCGCGATGTTGTCCTGCCCGAACCTGGCCGCCATTTCATTGATGTCGATTCCTTCCGACAGCAGGCGGAGCCGCAGCATGGCTTCCTCCGAGGCTTTAGCTTTGGCATCCAATTCTTCGACGTCTTCGGCCATGCCGCAGGGGTTTTCGAGATACGTACCGAGATCGGAACGATTGCGGAAACGTTTGCCGCCAAGATGGGAAGCGGACGCCGGCCCAAGCCCAAGATATTCGCCGCCGCGCCAATAATTGAGGTTGTGACGGCACTCGTGCCCGGCCAGAGCGAAGTTTGATATCTCATAGTGGACGAAATGCCGTTCCTCAAGGAAGCTAACGGCTCTGCCAAACAACTCCGCTTGGACGTCTTCGTCCGGTAGATTTTCGGGAGGATCATTAGCCAGAGGCGTGCCGGGTTCAACGGACAGGCAATATAGTGAAATATGTTGTATGCCTGTCCCAGCCAGGATATAGAGGGAATGATGCAATGACGGCCATGACTGTCCGGGAAGTCCAACGATAAGGTCTGCCGAAACAGATTTAAAACCAAGCTCTTTTGCTAAATTGACCGCAGCTAGAGCTTGAGACGCGGTGTGGACTCTACCCACCGCTTGAAGTTCATTGTCATCGATAGACTGAACGCCGATCGAGACCCGGTTTATGCCAATCATTTTCGCTGTCGTCAGGAATTCAGGGGAAGCGGAATCAGGGTTAATTTCTACCGTGGCTTCATCGATTCCGGTGAGGTTCAGCGCTTTCCTAAGACCATTACCAAGTTTTTCCAGGAGTTCGCTGCCGAGAATACTGGGTGTTCCCCCGCCAAAGTACAGGCTTTGGAAAGACATGCCGGCAAAGGCCGCAGATTCGGCCAGGACTGCCTCCACATAGGCTTCGCGGTCATTTGCACGGCCGGGAAGAGAATAGAAATCACAGTACAGGCACTTCCGGACGCAAAACGGGATGTGAATGTATAGCCCCCGCAACTTATTCCTCCGTTTTCAGCAGAAGCAAGAAAGCTTCCTGGGGGACTTCAACCGAGCCTACCATCTTCATCTTCTTCTTGCCTTCTTTCTGCTTTTCGAGAAGTTTTCTCTTGCGGGTAATGTCCCCGCCGTAGCATTTTGCCAGGACGTCCTTTCTAACTGGGGCTATGTCTTCCCGCGCTATCACCTTGCTCCCGATAGCTGCCTGAAGCGGTATCTGGAAGAGGTGGCGGGGTATCAGCTTTCTCAGTTTGTGAATAAGCGTCCTTGCCCGGGCATCGGCGCTTTCGCGTATCGAAATGAACGAGAGAGCGTCGACCTTGTTCTGGTTGACCAGCACGTCCACCTTAACCAGGTCGCCCTTGCGGTAGCCGGCGAAATCGTAGTCCATACTTGCATAACCGCGGCTGACGCTTTTAAGCTTATCGTAATATCCGGTGATCATTTCCGCCAGCGGGAAATCATAAGTAAGCAGCGTCCGTTTTGTATCAGGGTATTCCATTGCCACCATGGTGCCGCGTTTGGACTCGGATAACTCCATGCATGGTCCCACAAGTTCGGTAGGAACGATGATTCGTGCCCTGATTATCGGTTCTTCGATATGGTCGATGCTTTGCGGCTGCGGAAATCTGGAAGGGTTATCTATCATTTGCGATTCACCGTTGGTGGTAACCACTTTATAGACCACCGATGGCATTGTGGCAATGAGTTCCTGCCCGTATTCCCGCTTCAGCCTCTCCAGCGTGATTTCCATGTGCAGCATGCCCATGAAACCAAGACGGTACCCGTGGCCTAAGGCGGCGGAACTTTCTTTTTCAAAAGTGATCGAGGAGTCGTTCAGCCTGAATTTCTCCAGTGCGACTCCCAGTTTCGGGTAATCATTGCTGTTGATGGGATAAATGCCACAGAAAACCATCGGTTGAGTACGCCGTGAGCCGGGGATCGCGGGGGTTTCCCGGTGGACGGGCGATATTAAAGTGTCCCCAACGTCTATATTTCCCACTTCTTTAATGGTGGCTCCCACATAGCCGACCTCTCCTGCGGTCAATTGCGGGCAGGGAGTTAGTTCAGGGGTAAAATAACCCACCTCATCTACATCGAATACTCTGTTAGATGATTTGACCATGATTTTATCGCCCTTACGCAAGCTGCCGGAAAAAAGGCGGATGTGCGGCACTATGCCGCGGTAGGAGTCGTAAAAAGAGTCAAACACGAGGCATTGGAGCGGCTCTTCTGCTCTTCCCTTCGGCGGCGGCACTCTCGCGACGATTGCTTCCAGCAACTCGGGGACGCCAACCCCCGTCTTAGCCGAAATCAGTAAGGCATCCTTCCCTGAAAGACCAAGCGTGGTCTCCAGTTGTTCGCGGGATTCGTCGATCATGGCATTGGGCAAATCTATCTTGTTTATGACGTGGATAATTTCCAGTCCGGCGTCGATGGCCAGATAGGCGTTGGCGATAGTTTGTGCCTGAACTCCTTGCGAAGCATCGACGAGCAGCACGGCACCTTCGCAAGCCTTGAGGCTTCGGGAAACTTCGTAATTGAAATCGACATGTCCAGGGGTGTCGATAAGGTTCAGGATGTATTCCGTACCATTTTTCGATTTGTAGGGCATCCTGACCGACTTCGCCTTGATGGTGATGCCCCTTTCACGCTCCAGGTCCATACTGTCGAGGACCTGTTTATTTTCTGTAGTGTGTATCGTTCCGGTTAATTCCAGGATGCGGTCGGCAAGGGTGGATTTACCGTGGTCGATATGGGCGACGATGCAAAAGTTTCTTATGTTTTCCATTATTCTCTCTGGATATTATCACGAACGTATTTTAGGGGGCAAGAAAAAAGGGGGATTAAGCAACAATCGTTAGCCTCAAAGGTTCTTTGGGAAACAATTCCCCACGACATCGGACAGGCCACCTTGCCGCGAGGATTACGGCTTTCGCGGAATGACAAATAAGCGGCAACTCGGATGATTGATATATTTGCCAGCGTGTTATCATTATTTGAGGACACTGACTTGGTCTGGATAGAGTTTGTTATTTGCCTGTCGATAATAGTCGCAGCCGGGAGCAGCCTGGCTAAATACGGTGATCTGATCGCCGAAAAGACAGGCTTGGGGCGTGTCTGGATCGGAGTGGTCTTGCTGGCTGCCGTTACCTCTCTGCCGGAACTGGCCAACGGCATCAGTTCGGTAACGTTTGTCGGCAAACCCGACTTGGCGATGGGAGATCTCTTCGGCTCCAACTTGATAAACCTGGTAATCATCGCAATTATCGATTTAGTTCCCAGACGAGGTCTGGTTTTACATTACCTGGGAACAGGTATTATTTTAAGTACGGTGCTGAGCCTCGGGTTGGTTGCAGCAGCAGCGGCATCCCTCTTTCTGGCCCAAAACCTGCTCACGGTTGAAATTTTCGGACGCTTGGGCATTTACTCTGTGGTGTTGTTCGCCATGTATCTAATGGCGCAGTACATGATATTCCGGTTCCAACAAGGCAAAAGCGAGGATGATAAAATATCCGAGGTAAAGCCGGATGTTTCAAAGGAATCGACGAGGAGGGTTATTACCTTTTTCGCGATAGCGGCGCTGATGACTGCCGGAGCGGGGATATGGCTTGCGTCCATTGGTTCCCGCATATCGGAACAAACAGGTCTCAGTGCCAGCTTCGTCGGTACTTTGTTTTTGGCCATCTGCACGTCGGCCCCGGAAGTGGTAGTCTCGATTTTTGCTGCGCGGCTGGGAGCGATAGATATGGCCGTTGGCAATATGGTAGGCAGTAATCTCTTCAATATGGGATTTATTATTTTTATGGTCGATCTTTTCTATGCACCAGGACCGGTCCTTCAGGGCGTCGACATGGTCCACATAATAACCGCTCTTTTTGCCATCCTGATGAGTTGCGTCGTCATTATGGGCGTCATTTACCGGCCCCGGTTGTGGTTGCGGGTTTCGGTGAACACAATTCTACTGGTAGTATTCTATTTAGGGGCGATGGCGACGTTGTACTCGCTCAGCAAACCTGCATAGGAAGCAAAAAAATATTCGCTCAGCGCCGAAATACCCAATTTCTCAAAATAATCGGTGGAATAATCGTGGTAAGTAAGCTCATCAGTATCAAGGCGACGTAGGTTTCCTGGGCTATCAAGTTTTGGTTTAGGCCCAGTAAAGCCACGATCATGGCTACTTCTCCCCGCGGAGCCATGCCGATGCCAACAGTTAAAGATTCTTTGAAACTCATTCCGGATAGTCTGGCCGGTATCCCGCAGCCGAATACCTTCGTGAGTAAAGCAACCGCAGATAATGCAGCGATAAACCACAACAAAGTCGGTGTTACCACATGAAGGTCGAGGATTACGCCCAGCGATATAAAGAATATCGAGGCGAATATTATCTGGAGGTGCTCCGCCCCTTCTTTAAAAATGTGACCTTGCTTCACTTTTACGCCAGCCAACGAAATGCCGGCCAGGAAGGAGCCGATGATCGCGGAAAGCCCGGCAAATTCAGCCATCAGGGCATAGAAAAAGGCTATCATCATGGCGAAAATAAATACCGATTCAGGGTATTTCGAGCAGAGCTTAATACAACTAAATCGTTCCATGAGTTTGGCGACAACCAGTCTTCCGACTAGCGCCCCTACCACCAGGAAGGCTCCAGCCTTTAGCGAGATGATAACGATCGAGGAGAAAGACAGCGTACCGGAAACGAGTCCTTCCGAGATGGACAAAGCCAGGAGAGCCAGAACGTCGTCGATCACCGCCGCTCCTATTATTGCTTTTGCGGCTTGAGTCTGCAGCTTCCCCATTTCCCTAAGGACATTCGCCGTAATGGCGATGCTTGTGGCGGTAAGAGCAGTACCGATGAAAACCGAAGCGTTGAAATCAAAATTGAATGCTTTTGCCAGAAAAAAGCCTCCACCCCATGGGACAAGGATTCCCAGAAGCGCAATCAGGAAGTACCAGGGTTTCGAAATATCTTCTAATTTAAATTCCAGCCCAATGGTAAATAAAAGGACGACGGCGCCGAGGTGGGCCAAACCGGCAACAAAATCGGTATAGGTTACCAGCCCCAGCCAACTCGGCCCTACGGCGATTCCGGCGAGGATGATGCCAACGACTGCCGATTGGTTTATCCGGTGGGCGATCAAGTAACCTGCCAGAGCAACGAACAAAAGCAGGCTCATCTGAAATTCAGGAATGCTGGTGATTAAATGGTCCAATCTTGATGGTCTCCCACTTTACCGTTTTTTATCGAACAGAGTATCTGTTAAATTTAGCATAAAGGTGTTGAATATTCTAGAGAGAGGACCAGGGAGGTGAGAGTTGACCAAAATTGCAGACAGCCGATATACTAAAGAAAGCCACGACCGAAAGGTCTGATCCGTCACCCAAGTTTATCATCAGAGTCTCGCCGATCGCCTGGAATAGCAGCGATTATTTTAGTGCCAATTATGGAGGTTTCGAAATGAAAGTGGGGCTTTATGGTTTTGGCAGAGCGGGCAGAGCGGTCGCGACGCATTTGCTGCTAAGTAAAGACGCCAATCTTTGCTGGGTAATCAGAAAATCGTCTATTTTGCAGCACCGGTCGGTCCCGGAATTTCTCGGTATCGAGCACGGAGAGCCGGGACTGATTTTCCCAAAAGATGAAATGTCACCCAGGCAACTTTTTGACAAACATCCGGTAGACGTCATAATCGACTTTTCTTCGGCCGAGGCAATATTATCTTATGGCATGGAGGCTGCCAGACAGGGTATTGCCGTCGTAAGCGCAATATCGGCCTACCCCAAAGAGATTATCGATTTTTTGAAAACACTGTCGCGCGAGACGAGGGTACTGTGGTCGCCAAACATCACGATAGGCATCAATTTTTTGATACTGGCGGCTAAGATTCTCAAAACCATAGCTCCCTATACGGACGTTGAGATAATTGAAGAGCATTTCAAAAACAAAAGCGGAGTTTCCGGTACAGCGATAAAGATCACCGAGGCTTTGTCCCTCGATGAAACAACGATTAAATCGGTCAGAGCCGGCGGCATTGTTGGCCGCCATGAAATAATATTCGGGTTTCCTTTTCAGACGGTGCGATTGATCCACGAGTCGATAAGCAGGGAGGCCTTCGGTAACGGGGCACTGTTCGCCGCTCAAAGGCTTATGGAGAGGGGAAAGGGGTTTTATACCATGGAAGACCTGTTGATCCCTTATTTTAGCTTTGGAGAAAGTATGCGTTAGCCCTGACGGTCTACAGTGATGCCAATGCTGCGGCGGCCAATCCCTTAGGAACCACTACGGCCATTAAGGATGCATCTTCTTTAGGGGTGTTCCTGGAAATGGAGAAACGGACAACGGGAACCTGTATAAAGAAGCAGAGGGTAGATAAAATTATTCCTATATAGATTAACCAGGGATCGTTGATTTTGATAGAGAGGCCGATGTATCTGATAAGGTGAATCTCCGGTTGCTTTCGACTTTGGTAATACGCTAATATATATAGCTAAGTTTGCGGAGTTGCTTTCTGCCGTGGAGGATGGCTTTGTCACTATCAGGGCTGGAGCGAAACCTGTTCCGGCTTTTTTGATGCTCCTCTGCGGTTTGCCCCTGTAGCTCAGGTGGATAGAGCACTGGCCTCCGAAGCCGGTTGCGAGCGTTCGAGTCGCTCCAGGGGCACTTTGATCGCGGACTCTTCAAATCACGGGGGATATCTTGATTAGAGGGAGCCAGGAGGCAAAAGCTATCGAAACAACAGAGCTTATCGAGATCAGATGGCACGGCCGCGGCGGGCAGGGTGCCGTAACTTCAGCCGAACTACTGGCTCAGGCCGCAATCAATGAGGGTAAATACGCCCAGGGTTTTCCCAGTTTTGGGCCGGAAAGAAGGGGTGCCCCGGTAGTCGCTTTTAACCGGGTCAGTGCGAATAAGCCGATTCGGAACAGATCCGCAATCGTATCTCCAGACATAGTTGTCGTCCTCGATCCGGGTCTTCAGCGAGTCGTCGATGTAACATCAGGATTGAAGAAGGGTGGACTCCTTGTCATCAACACAGACCGTGCCATCAAAGACGTCAAAGCCGATATCGACGGCGAATGGCGGGTAGCAACTGTCGATGCGTTGAAGATCGCCCGGGAGGTACTGGGAGTACCGATAGTAAACACGGCGATGGTAGGTGCGTTGCTTAAAGCAACTAACGTGATAGAACTGGAATCATTGTCGGAGCCGCTAAGACAGCGCTTCAGTCTACTGGCGGAAAAGAACATTAAAGCGGTAAAGCGAGCTTTTGAAGAGACGATCGTTAGCTGAAGATAGCAGATTGATGAAGGATTAGCCTGATGCCGAAAAAGAACGAAAATGAACTGACGTGGAAAGACATGACCCTCGGCTCGATCGTATCCGAGCCGGGGAGTGCCAGCCAATACCGGACCGGAGATTGGAAATCGGAAAGTCCGATTTTGACCAAAGAGCAGTGCAATAAATGCGGACTTTGTTTTATTTATTGCCCTGAAGGGTGTATTCAACCGGACAAGGAAGGGTGGTTTATCGCCGACCTGTTTTACTGCAAAGGATGCGGGATTTGTGCTAAAGAATGCCCGAAAGACGCCATCAAGATGGTAGTGGAGGAACCTTAATGACGAAAAGGGTCGGCGTAGAAGTATGTGCCGCAATTGCGGAGGCGGTCAAATTAGCCGATGTCGATGTGGTCGCGGCTTATCCTATCACGCCGCAGACCCACATAATTGAACGTCTGGCCGACCTCGTCGTTAACGGCGAACTACAGGCAGCTTATATCCCCGTAGAATCCGAGCATTCCGCGATGAGTGCTTGCTTGGGAAGTGCGGCCGTCGGGGCCAGGACCTTTACGGCAACTGCCGGTCAAGGGTTGGAGCTGATGCACGAGGTGCTCTACGTAGCGTCTTCGATGCGGCTGCCGATGGTGATGGTGGTAGCCAACCGGGCGCTTTCGGCGCCTTTATGTATTTGGGGCGATCATTCCGATGCGATGGCAGTCCGTGATACGGGCTGGATACAGATATTCGTTGAAAACGGCCAGCAGGCGGTGGATAACGTGCTCTGCGGTTTTCGCATAGCAGAAGACCAGAGAGTTTTGCTGCCGGTAATGGTGCACGCCGACGGTTTCCACCTGACGCATATGGTTGAACCGGTTGTACTGCCGGAGCAGGAAGAAGTGAGCAAATACCTTCCACCTTACCGGTATCCTTTTCCGCTCGACCCGAACAAACCGGTAACGATGGGGGCGTTCGGCCCGCCACACATTTATACCGAGACTAAAAGAGCACAATACGAACATTTCAAATCCGTCAAGGAAGTAGTCAAAGAAAGCTGGAAGGAATTCGGAAAGCGGTTCGGACGTTATTACAGCCCGGTAGAGGGATACCGAAACGAGGACGCTAACGTTCTTCTTTTTACGGTAGGAAGCTACAGCGAAACGGCGATGGATGCAATCGATAGAGTCAGGGCTGCCGGTAAAAAAGTAGGTTTGCTGCGGCTCCGGCTGTGGCGCCCGTTTCCTTTTGAAGAAATCCGTGAAGCTGCCGGTGGTGCCGACACGCTTATCGTTCTGGATAGATCTCTCGCTATCGGCGGCATGGGCGGACCGGTATGTGCCGATATCAGATTAGCCCTGGATAACGGGAAGAATAAGACTGAAGTAGTCGGTTTCGTCGGCGGTCTCGGCGGCCGCGACATATCGGTTTCCGGTTTTGAAGAAATTATCGACCGGGGAATCGAACTGGCAAAAAAGAGCAATCGAGATGAATTCGAGTTTTACGGAGTGAGGGAATAATGGCGGAAACGGTTGCGTTCGGCCGGCGGTCGGTGACCACGGAGGAGATATTCGCTTCAGGTCACCGGGCTTGCGTAGGCTGCGGGGAAGCACTTGCGGTAAGGTTGGCCTGCAAAGCCCTGGGGAAGAACATAATCATCTCCATGGCTACAGGCTGTATGGAGATCGTTTCCTCGCCGCTACCCTGGACGAGCTGGCGTGTCCCCTGGATACACACATTGTTCGAAAATACCGCGGCCGTAGCTTCCGGCATCGAGGCCGGTTTGAAAGCGTTAGAAAATAAAGGCCGGAGAAACGGCAAGAAGGTACACGTCGTGGCGATGGGCGGCGACGGAGCAACGGCAGACATCGGGCTCCAATCGCTCTCAGGAGCACTGGAGAGGGGTCACGACATGCTGTACATATGCTTCGACAACGAAGCATATATGAATACGGGTATTCAAAGGTCTTCTTCTACGCCGTTCGGTGCTTCGACGACGACGGCACCGGTAGGTAAGTTCAGCATCGGGCAAACTACCTGGAAAAAGAATTTGCCGGCAATTGTCGCGGCACATGATATCCCTTACGTGGCGACCGCCTGTCCTGCCTATCCATTCGATTTGATGGACAAGGTAAAGAAAGGGGCCGAAATCGACGGTCCGGCATACGTACACATACTGTCGCCCTGTCCAATCGGATGGAGGAGCGCTCCTGAATTGTCGGTTAATATTGCCCGATTGGCGGTGCAAAGTGGAATTTTCCCCCTTTACGAGATTGAGAACGGTAAATATAAATTGAACGTTATTCCCACCAAGCTCAAACCGGTACAGGATTATCTGAAACTGCAGGGACGGTTCAGACATCTGACCGCCGAGACAATTAAGCAGATACAGGAGCGGGTAGACCTGGATTGGACGGAATTAAAGCGAAAAGTAGACGCGCAAAAGCAATTGAGCTAGAATTTCAGCGCCGGGGTGTAGCGCAGTTGGTTTAGCGCGCAGCGTTTGGGACGCTGAGGTCGGAGGTTCAAATCCTCTCACCCCGATTTGATCCGCCCTGGCAGTTAGTTAACATAATGCGGGAGTAACTCAGTGGTAGAGTGCCTGCCTTCCAAGCAGGTTGTCGCGGGTTCGAATCCCGTCTCCCGCTCCAATTTAGCCTCAGTCTAGCCTCAGCAAATTATCGCACTTTTGGGTCATTTTTGATCGCCGAGCCGGTTGTTTGACCCCCGCAAAGCATGGCAGGAGTGGCGGTCACCCAGTCCGGATAAACGCAACAGTCCTTGGGTCGGGAAACTTCGGATGAAGAACTAAGGATGCAGGTGGCACTAACATTGGGGTCATCTCAAGCATCTCGCGCTTGGCCTCCTCTATTATTCGAGTTATGTCCCGACTGTCCCGCAAGAGCTTTTTTTGACTTCTTGTAGCCGACTCCGTCAATCTCAACAATGAGGTCATGGCTAACTCTAGTCCGTGCTCCAAGGATAGTCTCGACCAACCAGAGATTGGTCTCCACATGCTCCGTAAGTCTCGGGATTCTGTAGCGTGTAGTGCCGCGGCTAAGAGCGGCGAAGAAGACCAGTTGGTCAGCAAGAAATCTGTCCACCGTGGCTCCGCTGCTGACGTCTTCAATCAGTTGCGTGGCTACTCTCCTACCTATGGACTCCGATGTGCGGTGAGGTGCGCCGGCTCCATCAGCGCCAATGACGCAACCGGTGGCGGTATGGGCAAATACCGCTAGAGCGGCGCCCGACTGCGGCGCCGTAGTATCGTAAATGGAGCGGATAGAGGCATCGTATCCAGTCGCAGCCAGCGTTCGCCGGCACTCATCCGCCATTCTATCACTCACCTTTCGTTCCTTAAGGTGAGAGCAAAGAGCAATGCCCTCGATTTTGACAATACTTCCCCGCTCAGGCAATTGCAAAGCGACTAAACCGCCTTCGGCTGGCTTTACGCTGAGCTCAATAATACCCCCTCCCGTTGGGACGTAGCCAGGACGAACTATTTCCAGTTCAGCCTGCATTCCCATTTTGCGCAGCGCCGGTAGCAGCACATATTTCATATGGAACGCTGAAGGAGCGAAATCCTGGAAAAGTCCTCCTGAAATCCGGCAGGTGAACTGACTTTCGGTAAAGCTAACCGCAGGAAGCAAAGTAAGTGCAAGCATCGTAGTTGAGCCGGCAGTACCAATATCCCACTGGAAATGTCCACCCGAGACAAACTTTCCTGGTTTGAAGACAATCTCTCTGGCGCCCACTCTGGCACCTTCAATTCGACCGTTGCAGAGGTCAGCCACTGCCTTAATAGAAGTCAGGTGTTGCGTTCTCAGGCCGGGTTTATCTCTCTTTGCCCGTATATTAGTTAACCGAAGCTCTTGTCCGAGCAGCGCCGCCAGCCCGACAGAGTATCGGACGATTGTGCCGCTGCCTGATTTTTGGCTTCCGTCAATGTGAAGCATGCCTATAAGATGGCAGGCCTGAAACCTTGGACTTAAGACAAGTCCCTGCTTTAGAGGCCCAGGCGATAAACCATCTCTGTCACTCCTGCGTAGAAATCAAATTCCGGAGCGAGGACAAACCGTACCCGCGCTCGCGGGCCTAAATGCAATCTTCAATACTTTCGGTTTCACCAATCTTGCGTAATCTGCGTATTTTAGCTTGCAGCTTTTCGCAAAAGTGCCCGGTCCAACTTGTAGGAAGCCGGTAGTACCGCCATGACCATCTTGCCATCGGTTTTTACGATTACGATCTTGGCCAGTTCTTTCCCCTTAACGTGGGCCGAGACGGCAATTTCCGGTGCGGTGTAAGCGGTAGAATGCGTGATTGTGACATACTTTATGCCTTTCTTGTCGAGAAATTCCTTCAGTTGATTCACTGGCATGAGGACACCTACTTCATCTCCCTGGGATCTTCAGATTTTGCTCATCACTGACTGGACCTTGTATTCCATGGTAAGCTCTTTGTCACGGCGGTCATCAATGGTTATATTCGTGATTACCCTGTTTACATCTTCACCAAAGACGCTTTCATGCATCTTTTTGGCGGCTTCGAATACCTCATCCAACTTACCCTCCAATTGAGTTCCCATTGCAGTCAATTGGTACTTCACAATCTTTTGTTGTCTCAGCACTCTGACAGCCCTGGCCACGTATTGGCTGGCTGACGCAGTGTTTGTTCCCATCGGTATCACCGAGACCTCTGCAATAACCATTTGCTGCCTCCTTTTAGAGTAATCGCATCACCTAGTTGTTATAGACAGTAACCTTGATATCATAAGTATGCCCAATTGGCTTCATCTAATTCACTGTGGCCAAGCCTTTTGGCTCGAGATGTTTAACAAACCAGTCACAAGCCAATTTTGCGACCTGTTCCAGAGTTCCCGGTTCCTCGAACAAGTGGGTTGCGCCGGGGACAATTACCAGCTTCTTCTCTACCCGAAGTTTAGCCAGAGCCTTCCTGTTCATATCGATAACAGTAAAATCCTGTCCACCAACGATGAGTAGGGTAGGTGTTTTCACCCTATCGAGAAATGACTCGGCAAGGTCGGGGCGGCCTCCACGGGAAACAACGGCACCGACAATATCCCTTTCCGCAGCAGCTACCAGGGCTGCGGCTGCTCCGGTACTGGCACCGAAGTAGCCCAATCTGAGATGACTAGTCGCCTGGTTTGATTGCAGCCAGTCGGTGGCACCAACCAACCGCTGGGCAAGCAAGCCTATATCGAACCTCAGTCTTCCCGTGATTAGGTCTTCCGCTTCCTCATCCATTGTCAGAAGGTCGAAGAGCAGTGTTGCTAATCCTGAATCACGCAATACCCGGGCAACATACTGGTTTCTGGAACTATGCCGGCTGCTACCGCTACCGTGAGCAAAGACTACCAGACCCTTCGCCTGCTCCGGTATCAGCAGATTACCTTCAAGGACAACTCGCCCTGCTGGTATCCGTAAGTAACCCTTTTCCATTGAAACCTTCTGTTCCATTTCATATCTTCCTGACAGTTTTATTCTTCGATATCACTGTGCGGGGCGCGCTTAAAATCAACCACCCTATTTAAACGAATTAATATTTGTCTTTCTACGTCAGGTAGAGGCTGTTTATTCTCTATTTTGGGAATATATCCATTGGTCATATGCATATCTATTATATTTTCCATCTTTCCTATCATCTGATAACCCACATCGGTATCTTTGTCCCACACAATGACAGAAACGTTTGAATTTGTTTCTAGATTAGACATCGTACCCGGGCAGAACCACTCCTGAACGGCTATTCGCCCGTCTTCTTTAAGCTTAATAGTTCGTGCCACCGCCACGTGAGGCCGTTTATTCGCGTCTGCGGTGGCAACGAAGACATAGCCCACCTTGTTTGCGAGTTGCGTCGCCTTTTTCAGTATCCCAGCCTTCATTTCAAGACACTTCCTTTCCCAACTTCACCTAAAATTCTCAGCACATCTTCATCCTCAACGGGATTGAATTGTTCGTAGAACTGACCTACCGCGGAAAATAGTGGCGGCACTCTTAAGCAAAGCATTTCATCTACATCTTCGGCCAGTCTTCTGATTGTGTCCTCGGGCCCTACTGGCATGGCAACTACCAGCTTCTTCGGATGTTCCAATCGGACCGACCAAAGCGCGGCCTGGGCGGTGGCTCCCGTGGCCACGCCATCATCAGTGACTATGACTATTCTTCCTTTCAGTGGTACCTTGGGTCGAACCCGGCGAAAGAGTTCGGTGCGGCGTTTTATCTCAGCAAGTTGATGTGCCTTCTCCTGCTGTATATAAGCTTCTACCACGCCAAATTGTCCTACAACCTCATGGTTGAGGAAAAGCTTACCGTCCTCAGCTACGGAACCTATCGCCAGTTCCTCAAACCCAAGCATCCGTAGCTTACGGGCCAGCACAATGTCCAATTCCGCATCGAGCGCTCTGGCTATCTCGCGGGCTGGGACTATGCCACCGCGAGGTATGCCTAATACCACAGCGTTTTGATTGTGGTATTCACTCAATTCAGCGGCTAAAAGTCTTCCCGCTTCCTCACGGTTCTCAAAACCTGTGCTGCTGGTTGAAATTATTCGTATCTCGCCCATTTACATCCTCGCGTTAAATAATTGTTCCACCTCTGTAAATACGCCGAATGGCTTCTGCCAGCAAAAAACTCAAATCGACCACTTCGATTGGCAATGTCCCGGCCGAAGGCGTCACCACACTGTTGGTTAAACAAAACTGCCGTATTGGTATCCGTTCCAGTTTGGACACCGCCGGACCAGCCAGTAGCCCATGGGTAGCCGCTATAGAAATGCTCGGTTCGCAGCCTGCCGCCAAAAGGGCATTGGCGGCAGCTTCTATAGTACCACCGGTACTAATCATGTCATCCACTATTAGTGGAAACTTTCCCTTAACGTTACCTGTAATAGCGTGCACGATGACTTCTTCACCGGAGATCCGCTCTTTGTGTATAATGGCCAAAGGCAGGCCGAGGGCAGTTGCATACCGTCCAGCAAGATTCACCCCGCCTAAGTCAGGTGAAACAACGACAGAAGAACCAGAGGCGCGCACAGTATCAGCAAGAACTGGGATGGCGCTAAGATGTTCGAGAGTGGAGGTGAAAAATCCCTCAACCAACGGATTATGTAGATCCACAATCAGCACGCGCCGCAGGTGTGCTGTGCTAAACAAGTCCGCGACCAGCCTGGCACTGATGGGCTCACGCCTAACCCTACGATCCTGGCGAGCATACCCAAAATACGGAGTCACCGCAGTTACCTGCAAGGCCCCCCCACGATGGCAGGCATCAGACACAAGGAGGAGTTCAAGTAAGCTTTTGGCGACCGGAGGGGAGGTAGGCTGAATAATGTAGACATCATGCCCTTGAACCGTTTCCTTTAATTCGATATGTAATTCCCCATCCGGGAAATCATCGATTTGCAGATTACCCAAAGGCACCCCCAACCTTTGGGCCACCAGATTCGCCAAGCCGGGGTTTGCCCTACCCGTGAGAATGGTCATTTCCATTTCAGTTCAACGCGAATTCAGTAGTACCCGCCGACCCCGTCGGGCTATCGCGGTATTAACAATTTCTACTGAAGCTCTTCAAGCTGTGTCTCAGAAAGCGCCGCAGGCTGCAGCTGCGGCTCCAGTGCCACGATACAACATGCCAGCTTTCTTTCAAGAGTTTGTAGCTTGCTCAACCCCGCTTCATCGAGTTTCTTGGTTTGCTGGGTCATTTCTAGTCGGCTCCAATTTCTTTAGCCCTCTTGACTGGTCCGGCCGCTTACGAACCATCTTGTACAGGTAACAAATCTACGCTATCAGTCATAAGCTCAACTGAAGCCAAAGCTCTCACTACTTCTTTGGCCGGCTTTGGTCGATTTTCAGCCTTTATTACTGCCCTAATGTCTGGTGGGCATTCAACCCTTTCAAACTGCAACCACGCTTACATTTTGCTGCAGAATCGAGACTGCGTCTTCAGTACGTTTTTTTCCCCAAGGGAATGGATGTCTGCATCTCACATTCTCATTATTTCTGACTGAATGTTGCTGCCATGCCCCTCACTTTTGCGTGGGCTGGCATGGAGATTTTGCTAAGTGTCTCAGCGACAAGACTGTTGTTAGAAAGTCCTATCGAGATATCTCCCAGCGATATCATACCCACGAGATTTCCTGTTTCAACTACCGGCAATCGGCGAATCTGCTCCCTGCCCATTATTCTCGCTACTTCTTCCAGATCAGTATCGGGCGTGACCGTTATTGGGTTAGAAGTCATAATTTCTCTAGCCGTACACGCCTTCGGGTTCACGTAAGCGGCAGCCATGCATCTAACTACGAGGTCACGATCAGTCAAAACGCCTAGCAACTTCTTCCCTTCACACACAGGAATTATGCCTACGTCGTGTTTTTTCATTATGGAAGCGATTTCGCTCAGGATCGTTGATGGCTCTGCGTAATGCACCTCTTTTATCCCAATTTCCTTAACTTTCATTGGATACCCTCCCGTCGATTTTCACCCAGATTATTCTACAAATCTAGAGATGTAGAAGTCATAAAATGAGAGCGGGAAAAATTACATTTATATATCATTTTGCCGATAAGTTGAATATCGTGATATATACAATACGCTCAACCAAGACCGATCCAATTTTGTTAATAATCAAACAATTGCTGTCCTGCTTATATACCTTCTAAACGCAACATACTCAGTTCCGTTTGTCTATATTTATTACAAATTCTTAGGTTCATCAAAAAGACATTGAATTTTTTTTGGATATATGGTAGTCTTTAACGGACAATAAATCCTTTTTCTAATTAGTGAGTGAGTTGAAATTATGAGAGTTGCGCCAGAATTGATGACCCTGGAAGAAGTTGCCGGCTATCTTCGGGTCAACGAGAAAACGATTTACCGGCTGTTAAGCGGCGGCGACATACCGGCGAGTAAGATCGGGCACCTCTGGCGGTTCAAGGCGACGGAGATCGATGACTGGTTAAGCCGGAAAGCAATCAAAAATACTAAAAGCGAGAAAGCGGACATATTGATCATCGATGATGACGAGTTGGTTGGTACTTTATTTGAAGACGTTCTTAAGTCGAGCGGTTACGGGGTAACTACGGCCAACGATCCTTTTAAAGGTTTGGAACTGGTGAAATCGCGGGACTTTGCGATGGTTTTTCTCGATTTGAAAATGCCTGGAATGGATGGCGCCGAGCTTTTCAAACAAATAAGGCAGGCTAAGCATGACTTGCCGGTAACAATAATTACCGGGTTCCCCGATAGCGATTTAATGATGAAGGCCCTCGCCCACGGTCCCTTCGGCGTAATGAGGAAGCCTTTTAAGGAATCCGATATTTTAACGGCGGTCAATAGCTATATGCGGGCAGGTTCGGCGGCTAGATAGCCGCATTTGCGGTACATCCGGACGGTAACAACTCAGTGATTGTCACCGGATGAATATAAACGAAAAGGGAGGAAATCACGATGAAATCAGCAGGCTTGCAGGAACTGGTGAGGAAAATCTTCAGCAGCGAGGAAACCAAGTCACAATTCGTTTCCAACCCGAACAGTATTATTTCCCAATTCGAGCTGACCGAGACAGAGAAGAAAGCAGTATTCGCAACTCATGCCAGGCTCGGATTAGTAGCGGGGAATTCGATGCAGCTTAGCGAGGTTGTGGGACCGCTTTCTTTTTGGGTGTAGTTTAAGTTTAATCCGGTAGTCGGTCTATTTATGCAGCAAGAAGGACAGGCCGAGCTGCTTACAGAAGAAATTGAAAGTGTTCTGGCCTCTTTAAGCGGTACAGGCGGCTTTCTTGTTGAGATAAAAGAAGCCGTAACCAACGCTTCGCAAGGAATCTCAGATAACAAAGGTCACGATCCGCCCTGGCCTTTGCTACCTTTAATAGTTTGCGAGGCTATTTGCG
>JAUSGV010000018.1 GCA_030648675.1 Dehalococcoidales bacterium | reverse complement strand
GAGGACTTTTTACACGCCCTCGAATACGGTATGCCCCCCACCGGCGGGCTAGGTATCGGCATAGACCGTCTTATTATGCTGCTGACAAACCAGCAGTCGATCCGCGAGGTCATACTCTTCCCGCAACTAAAGGAAAAACCGCAAGGGGGGTAAATTATGGAAAACGTGAAGCGAAAACCGGATGAACGACGCTCGCGGGGTAACGTGCTGGTCATCATACTCATGTTCTTCGCTATAGAAGTGTTCTCACTTGGCGACCTCATAGAGATAATCCCCTTTTTCTCTCCCCTGATGGATTTCGCGCTCTTCGGCTTTTTCCACGAGATCCATAACCTCCTGGCTACGTGCTTAGTGCTTTTTACCACCTATAAATATGGCTCCCGCCTAGGGGTAACCGCTATTGGGGCCTACTTCGCAATCCACGTCGTCTACTTTACCATTCAAAGAGATGAATGGCCGGAAAATATGATGGAGATAACACATGTTGTCCTTGCCAGCCTCGTTGGTCTTCTGGGCGTCTGGCTAATAAACCAATTGCATAATGCAGAAAAGCTATTAAAGTACTCCAACGAAGACCTTGAAGTTGCACAACGCCTGTCCAAAATCGGCAACTGGAAGTGGACGATCGCTACTGGTGAGGTAATCTGGTCTCAAGAACTCTCCCTGATTAACGGATGGGACCCGGCGAAAACTCCGCCTCCTTTTGCTGAGATGTCATCCTTTTATACCCCCGAAAGCAGGAAGCGATTAAACGAAGCGGTTACAAAAACGTTTAACAGCAGAGAACCGTTTGACCTCGATTTGGACATTATAAGAACCGATGGGACTGTTATCAAGACCAAAACCCGGGGAGAAGCTGATTTCGATATAAACGGCAAGTTGTCCAACCTTCACGGGACGGTCCAGGATATAACCGAACAAAAACGTGCGGAAGAGCAAATCAGGCACCTGGCTAATATGCTGAGGACAATCAGAAACATCAACCAACTGATCACGCGGGAAAAAGACAGAGGACAGTTGGTTCAAAAGAGTTGCGACCTGCTGCTGCAAGGACAGAACCTGGAAGAAGTCTGGATATTACTGTTCGATACGACGGGCAACATTATAGCCGGAGGCAATAAGACCATCAGCAGAGAAAGCTCGGCGTTTCTCGAAGAATTAAAAACGGGACGCTATCCCGATTGCTTGATGCAGGTACTGGCTCCGGGGAAAAAGTTTATGGCCTTTCAGCAGCCGGGGAAACTGCACCATGGCTGCATGATGTCAGCCGCACATACCGACAAGGATACTTTCCGGTGCAAGCTGGAACACGACACCCGAACCTACGGCGTGATGGGGATATCCGGCCCGGCGGGAACGGCTTTCGACATCGACGAACGGGATTTATTTATCGAGCTGTGCAGCGATATAAGTTTCGCTCTGGACAGCCTGAGGCGGGAAACCGAGAGGAAGGCTGCCGAAGAGGCTCACCGGCTCAGCGAAGAAAACTTCCGCCATTCCGTGGACGCTTCGCCGCTGGGCATTCGTATTCTTGACACGCAAGGGAAAACCGTCTACGCCAACCGGGCGGTGCTGGAGATGTATGGTTTTAAAAATTTCGAGGAGCTCAATAGCCCGCCAAACTCCAATATCTACACCCCTGAAGCGTACCTTAAGCACCGCAAACGGGTAGATAAAAGAAGTAAGGGAGAATACGTACCGCTCCATTACGAGGTCAACATTGTGCGCCCCGACGGCGACATCCGGCATCTCGATGTCCTCCGCAGTGACGTTGTCTGGAACGGAACGCCTCAATTCCAGCAGCTTTACCAGGATATCACGGAGGTTAAAAACCTGCAGCAACAACTCATCATGCAGGACCGGTTGGTCTCGATCGGACAACTCGTTTCGGGGGTAGCGCACGAACTCAATAACCCCTTGACCAGCGTTATCGGTTTCTCGGAATTGCTGCTCCAGAGGCAGCTACCCGATGATATCAGGGCAGACTTGAAGATCGTTAACGAGGAGGCGAAACGTACCTCTACCATAGTAAAAAATCTGCTTATGTTTGCCCGGCAACAACCACAGGATAAATATCCGATCCAGATCAACGAGCCTATCCAGTCAGTTCTACTGCTCCGCAACCATGAGCAGAGTGTAAACAGCATCGGGGTAAACACCAGTTTTACCCCCGACCTGCCGCTGGTCATGGCCAACGGTTCACAACTGCAGCAGGTTTTTTTCAATTTGGTAACTAACGCCGAATTTGCTATGACGGAAGCCCACAACCGAGGAACGATAACGATCACAACGGAAAGAGCCGGAGACTTCGTCCGGGTTTCCATTGCCGATGACGGTCCGGGCATCGCCCCGGAAAATATGAAGCGGCTCTTCAGTCCCTTTTTCACCACCAAGGACCTGGGTAAAGGTACCGGCTTGGGCTTAAGCATATGCCAGGGAATAATCGCCGAACACGGCGGCAAAATCTGGGCGGAAAGCGAACCGGGGAGGGGGGCTACATTCAAGGTAGAATTACCGGCATGCGTGCCTTCCCAACTAGAAAACGATAATAAATAGAGAAACTAATATGGATGAAAACAAAACTACTATACTCGTGGTCGATGACGAAGAATATATTAGAAGGCTCATCAGCCGTATCCTGGATGATGCGGGATACCAGGTGGTTACCGCTGCAAGCGGTAAAGAAGCGTTGGACAGGCTGGCCGATTCCGGAATCAACCTGGTGCTTCTGGACATAAGAATGCCAGACATGGATGGTTTCCAGACACTCGGGTTGCTCAGGAAACAATATTCCCTTCCGGTTATAATGGTTACGGGAGTAGGCGAAGTAACATCGGTCAGCGATGCTCTCTCCATCGGGGCTGATGATTACGTCAAGAAGCCGTTCCTGGCGCGGGAGCTGGTAGCCCGAATCGAAGCAAAGTTGAGGCGAATCAAGCGGGATTCAACCTGAGGAACACAAGAGTTTGAAATGTCATTGCGAGGAGAGTAGCGACGTGGCAATCTCGGTGAGGTGGATTATATAGAGATTCCCACGCCCTTCTGCAGAAGGACTCGGAATGACATCGACGGTATGTCAATAAGGAGAATAATATGCTCGACCTGAAATTTATCCGCGAGAACGCCGAACTCGTCAGGGAAGCACTGGAGAAACGCTGCACCACTGCTCCGCTGGACGGAATCCTGGAACTGGATACTCTGCGCCGCCGGAAAACGATCGAGCTGGAAGAACTGAGGCGGCAGCGAAAAGAAACCGCCCGGCAGTTTAAAGGCGAGGGAGCCCCGGGCGAAAAAGCCATGACGGACGCCCGTGATTTGCGCACCATGCTCAAGGACATGGAAGAGGAGGTTAACAACCTCGACAAGCAACTGCTGGAATTGCTTCTTCAGATCCCCAATATACCTCATTCCTCAGTGCCGGTTGGGAAAGATGAGACCGAAGGCAAGATCACCCGTACGTGGCAGGCGCCGAAAACCTTCGATTTTACACCAAAACCTCACTGGGAAATAGGCGAATCCCTGGACATCATCGACTTCGCTCGCGGTATCAAGCTTTCCGGCAGCCGTTTCTACGTACTCAAAGGACTCGGGGCGCGCCTGCAGAGAGCATTGATCGCTTTCATGCTCGACCTGCACACCCGCCATCATGGTTATAAGGAAATTTACCCTCCATGGATGGTTAAACGCGAGTGCATGGTGGCCTCAGGCAACCTGCCTAAATTCGCCGACAACCTGTATCACGACGAGGAAGATGATTTATGGTTCGTGCCCACCGCAGAAGTACCGCTGACTAATCTGCACCGCGATGAGATCATACCGCCGGGAGTATTGCCGATACATTACGCCGCCTACACGGCCTGCTTCCGCAGAGAAAAGATGTCGGCCGGTAAAGACGTTCGCGGTATAAAACGCGGGCACCAGTTCGACAAAGTGGAGCTTTATAAATTTGTTGAACCCGAGAATTCTATGGACGAACTGGAAAAGCTCGTTCTAGATGCAGAAGCGGTCTGTGAACGATTAGGGCTCCCCTACCGGATCAAAGCCCTTTGCACCGGCGACCTGGGCTTTTCTTCGATGAAAACGTATGACATCGAGGTATGGGCACCCGGCAGCGAAGAATGGCTGGAGGTCAGCTCCTGCTCCAATTGCGGCGATTTCCAGGCACGGCGGGCTAATATTCGTTATCGGGCGACTGCCGACGAGAAGCCGCGATTTGTGCATACTCTAAACGGTTCCGGACTGGCAATTCCCCGCATAATGATCGCCGTTCTGGAAAACTATCAGCAAGCCGACGGCAGTGTCGCAATTCCAGAAGTTTTGCAGGCTTTTATGGGACATAAGACGATCAATCCGGACTGAGCGGATCAGCGGTTAAAAACGGTTAGACCGGCAGCAGGTCGACGCCGTCGATCATAACCTCTACCGTAGAAAGGGCTTTTACGACCGCGGCAGCCAATTTGATGCGTGAAGGTGACTCTATTATCACCACAATATCGGGCGGCCCCTCCACCTTATCTACAGCAAGCACGTGTCGGCAAATCTCAAAATCATAAAATTTACCACAAGAAAAATAACATTTTTATAATATTTTCCCCGTACCTTAACCAGATAATCAAAAATGTCATACTTTTGTTACTTTTTCCGCTTTCCTGTTATGACTTTTCAACGGATTACGGTCTAGAATTTTCCCATGAGCATGTTGAGAGAGCGGACACAGGACATCGCCGAGCAACGGTTTTCCGAAACCTGGACGGGAGAAGTCATGGCATTCTGCCCCGAGTGCAAAGTTCTCCAGGCTATTTGGATCAACGAAGGGACCCTGGTACCGACTCGTAAATTCAGCCAAATAGGCAGCCGTGTTTACCATGAATGCGGCTCCAGCCGGCCGTGCCGCCTGTACAATAGCTGGTAAGTCAGCAACGGCGTGCCGTTTAGCGGGTAATGCCTCAAACGGTACTGCCGGCACTTTCCTCCTATTGTTGACGGCCCCGCTTAAGGCGGGATCGTCATAGCAGCGGAATTAGATGCGGTTGCATTACCATTGTCGCGTCAGGTCCGACGCCCCATTGTTACCAGGATCAAGCCTGAATTTCGGAACCCTGATGTGAGCCGATTATCTTTTTCAGATCCATCAGAGCGCGGAACACAAGTACCCGGACCGCACCTTCGCTTTTCCCCAAGGCACGGCTTATTTCGGGATAGCTTCGGTCCTCGATAAAACGCATAATCAAAACTTTTTGTTTGACCTTGTTCAGTTTGGAGATTGCCTGCTGCAATTCGTCCTTTTTCTGGCTTGCTTCCACTTCTTTCTCAATGTCGATACCTGAGGCATAGGGAGCATCACCGTCCAGCAAAGCATGATTTTTTCTTATCCTGTAAAAATCGGCAACGAGATTCCTGGCGATGACAAGAAGCCAGGAGAAGAAGGGAGTCTTTCCGTTGCGATAGCGGCCGACCGCGCGCCACGCCCTAATAAATACTTCCTGGGTAATGTCCTCGGCGTCGGCCCGGTCGGGAACTCTGTAACAAACATGCCGGTAGATTTTTTCCGCGTAGGTGTCGTAAAGAGAAGAGAAAGCGTTACTGTCACCTTGGGCAGCCTGCTCAATCAATATGTCGCCGCCTAATTCAAAATTGCTCATTTATCTAATCGCTGCTCTATTGAATTCTGATTCCTCACTTCCCCTCACCGGCACCCTCGTGTTTGACCTTTGCCATGCGGTACCCGCCAGGCTCGTTTCCAAGGTCGAGACGGCTCCGGCCGCTTCCGTCGGGTACCTTCGTCCATGTTAGACGGGCGAAGAATACTTGCCTATTCCCGATATTAAGTATTTAGGCAATAAAAAAGGGTTATTTTCATAACCCTTTTGGACATCGCCTATTCGATTTGAGACTGAAAGTACCGGGAGCTAATTAATGGTCATCTTGCTTTTTGCCTTCGCCGGATGTCGTCCAATTGCGCAGAGCAGCGTAGGCCGCTAGCTGCTGGCGGTTCCGCAACTCGAGCTTTTTCAGGATATTTTTGACATGGACTTTCACCGTGTTCTCGGCGATGAACAACCTTTCCCCGATTTCTCGATTGCCGACCCCTTCCGAGATAAGCCTGGCGATATCCTTTTCCCGGTCCGATAAAATTGATTTGATTTCGTCAACCTTTACGCCGCCTGCCCCCACCGCGGTACCCCGATTCAAGAAAGGGAAATCCCGCTCCTGGAGACGCCCATTAAAGGTGAAGAGTTCTCTGGTGACCCTTTCCGCCTGCCCATAATTAACAAACTTAGACTGTATAAGCCGGCTGTTGGGAATTATCACTGTTGTTTCGTTCAGCGTTTTGATGTGCGTGCTGTTCCAATTGATCTCCGTTACGTACCCCTCCTCTCCCGTTTCCAGCCTGATATAATCCCCCGCCTTCACGTGCTCCGTATTCCACATGTGAACTGCTGCAAACGCATTGGGAGCGACGTTTCTAGTAGCGAATAATCCGAGAAGTGTGACAACGGCAATCAACAGCAGAAAGGGAGTCGTCGGTACGCCCCATATAGCCAAGGCAATAAGGACGCTGGCCGCAAGAAGAGCAATCACCACGAAGCTTAAAGCTAGATCGACGGCCGACCGGGGGACCTTCATCTTGGGCAAATACAATTCGAGCAACTCTTCACTCATGGCGATTGCTATCCAGGCTAAAGACAAGATGAAAAGGCTGGTGACAACTTTTGCAGAAACCAGTTTGACGCTATCCGGAAGTATCGAGGCTTCAAGCGCAATAAAAACACCGAGCAGGAGAAACCAGAACAAGAAAGGACGGCGTGCTGCCCTCTCGATAAGCTGGCTGACCCTCCCCTCCCATGCCAATTTCGCCGCCCAGTTTTCAAATATTTGGGTCAGGATC
>JAUSGV010000017.1 GCA_030648675.1 Dehalococcoidales bacterium | reverse complement strand
CTCCGCATTCCTTCTTTTTTCCTGACAGTCAGCGCAGGTGCAGGTGGGAGGATGAGGAGTCTTGTAATAAAATCTATCGGCAAGCGGCATTTTGTTATCTCCTGATGCCCGGGTACTACCACCTGAGCGGTTTTTGCCATGCTTCCTTAAGTTCATAAATGCCTGCGGAAATACACTTGGCTCCGTCTAGCCCCAATATTTCCAAACGTGGTGTACGGGTTACCTTGCCGATGCGGGCAAAAACAACACCCTTCATGGCTTGTTCGAACAGCGTCCGGTTTCTTCCAAATACCTCGACGATGAACCGGCTGTTAGATTCCGAAAAGAGAACGAAATCGTTCCGGCGTATCGGTTTGTGCAAAGGTACTGAGGATAAATCGATTTCGGCACCCAGCCCGCCCGCGAAAGCCATCTCGGCCAGGGCAACTCCCAATCCGCCCTCGCTGCAGTCGTGGCAGGCGCGTACCAGTCCCTGCCCGATAGCGGAGCTTAAACGATCCATAAGTGTCCTGGCGGCACGCGGGTCGACCTGAGGGACGCTGTTGCCGATAAACCCGTGGGCTTTGAAATATGCGGAGCCGCCGAGTTCTGCGTGGGTGACCCCGACGAGATATATTGAATTTCCGGCAGTTTTGAAGTCCATTGAGATTGCTGAATCAGTGTTGTCCATGACTCCCATCGCGGAGATGAGAAGGGTGTGGGGAATAGATACAGTTTTGCCCTCGAACTCGAATTCATTATGGAGGCTGTCTTTGCCGGAGATGAACGGCGTTTCATAGGCAATAGACATGTCGTGGCAGGCTTGAGCGGCACGGACCAGTGCCCCCAGTATTTCCGGCCGGTTGGTGTTACCCCAGCAGAAGTTATCCAGTAAAGCGACTTCATTCAAATCGCCCCCCACTGCAATCACCTGACGCAGGGCTTCATCGATAGCCGAGGCGGCCATCCAGTAAGGGTCTATCTTCCCGTACTCGGGGTTGATGCCGTTGGCAACGATGACGCCCTTAGACGATCCAATAACCGGACGGACAACCGCAGCGTCACCCGGACCGTCATTATTCTTGCCCACAAGGGGCTTAAGCACGCTGCCACCCTGGACTTCATGATCGTATTGGCGGACCACCCATTCCTTACTGCATACATTCCACGAGCCGAGAACGGCGAGAAGGTCGCCGGTGGAATCAGCCGGAGGAGCAAAATCCGGTTCCGGATGCTGCGGAGGCGCCCAGACGGCTTCTGAGATCAACTCCGGCCGCCCCTTATGGAGAAATTCCATGGTCAGGTCGCATACCAGATTACCCTGGTAATATAGCCTGAGCCGCCGGTCGTCGGTAAATTCTCCGATAACGGAGGCGATGACGTCTTCGCTGTCGAAAAGAGCCAGCAGATCTTTGATGTGTTCGGGGGGAACTGCCAGCAGCATGCGTTCCTGAGACTCCGAAATCCATATTTCCGAGTAAGACAATCCGGCATATTTCAGCGGTACCTTGTCGAGGTCGACCCGCACGCCGGTTTCCTCGGCCATTTCTCCGACGGCCGACGAAAGGCCCCCGCCGCCGCAATCGGTGATACGGCGGTACAGTCCGCGGTCGCGGGCCTGGAGAATAACGTCGATCATCTTCTTTTCGACGATAGCATTGCCGATTTGGACCGAAGAGAAGGAAACCGACCTCGATTCGCCGGTTAGCTTTTCCGAAGCGAAGGTAACTCCGTGAATGCCGTCCCGTCCTGTTTTCCCGCCCACTACGACAACCAGGTCGCCCGGTATTTGTTTACCCGGACGGCTTAGACTCTTCGGCATCAAACCGACGGTGCCGCAGTAGACGAGGGGATTGCCGAGGTAGCCGTTGTCGAAAAGGATAGCGCCGTTTAGTGTCGGAATGCCGAGACGGTTACCGTAGTCGGCCACGCCAGCCCGCACTCCCTTAAAAATTCGGCGGGGATGCAGCACCCCTTTCGGCAGTTTTTCGTGGGGGAAATCGGGTGGAGCGAAACAAAAGACGTCGGTGTTTAAGATTGGCTTGGCACCGAGTCCTGTCCCCAAGGGGTCGCGTACCACACCACCTACGCCGGTAGAGGCTCCACCGTAAGGTTCTACCGCCGAAGGATGGTTATGAGTTTCAACCTTGAAACAAAGAGCCCATTTTTCATCGAAATCAATAACCCCGGCGTTATCTTCGAAAACGGAAAGGCACCAGGGTTTGTCAAGCTGACGGGTTGCTTTGATAATCGTGCTTTTAAGAAGGTTATCGATGGTTTGGCCGCGATAAAAGATTTTGCCCCGGAATGTTTTATGAACGCAGTGCTCCGACCAGGTTTGTGCCAGCGTTTCCAGTTCGGCATCGGTCGGGTTTCTTCCCATACCGGAGAAATATTTTATTATTGCCTGAAATTCGTCAACGCTAAAGCCGAATTGCTTTCTTATACCGATGTTACGGCCATCACCTTTTTTGGGCAGTTCCACTTCATTCAGACGGAATCGATACTGCGGATTTTGCGGGAAGGAGAAATGCTCGCCGGTTACCACGTGCTGAATGATCGGATTGACCAACAGGCGACTGCATATCGTATCGAGTTGGTCTCCCGACAAGCGGCCGTCGATAATATACCGCTTAGCAGTTCTGACAGCAGTGGCTCCGAAAATCCCGAGTTCGCGAACGGCATTAGCGATCGTGTCTTCGACCGGATCGGTTACGCCGGCGTTGAATGCTACTTCGACTTGCCGGCTGTTAACAGGCAGAGTGCCGGCGTCGGTTTGAGCGGAAAATGTCTTATACTGCTGAGTAATAGGATCAGACAGCAAGCGGCTTCCGATCAGGTCGAGGTCGCCGGCAGATAAACTTCCTTCGAACCAGTAGATATCGACAACGCGAACGCTGGTTACGGTTAATATCCCCAGATCGTGGATATCTTTGACCAGCCCGGCTCCGCGGGCATCCGGCTGACCTCTTTTCAGGCTGACTTCGATTCTGTACATTGGCTTTAACAACAAAAAGGGGGCTTTCGCCCCGCAAATCAGATATTCCTGACGTGAGTCCTCAAACTAAGAACCAAGTAATTCCGTCACCACCGAATTTATTTCACGCCCGTCGGCTTTACCTTTAAGAGCCGCGACCAATTTCGGCATGACCTTGCCCTTGT
>JAUSGV010000012.1 GCA_030648675.1 Dehalococcoidales bacterium | reverse complement strand
GACAAGACCTGGATACCGGTAGGTGGCGAACCGGTTATCGCCCGGCTCAAGAAGCCGCTAAAGGTATAGGAGTGAAAAAGATGTCGGCCTTCCTAATGTCATTGCGAGGGCGAAGCCCGTGGCAATCTATATAAATTGTCTTTTGACGTTTATGATTTAGTACTTAGGATTTAGTTTTTAGTATTTGAAAACGGTATGTTGACTAAGCGAATCATTCCCTGCCTCGACGTAAAGGATGGGCGGGTAGTGAAAGGAAAGAGTTTCGTCGGATTGCAGGATGCTGGAGATCCGGTAGCCCTGGCCAGGTTTTATTACGAAGAAGGCGCCGACGAACTGGTTTTTCTGGATATCACCGCTACGCCGGAGGGGCGCGACACGATGGTCGACATTGTCGAGCAAATTTCAAAAGAGGTGTTCATGCCGCTGACTGTCGGCGGCGGGCTGCGTTCCATAGAAGACATGCGGCGCATGCTCCGAGCTGGTGCCGATAAGGTTTCGGTGAATACTGCGGCGGTTTTGAACCCGGCGTTGATCAGCGAGGGTGCCCAGCAGTTCGGTAGCCAGTGCGTTGTAATCGCCATTGATGCTAAGAAGCGGCAATCGGATAAAGGCCGGAGTTGGGAAGTCTACGTCCGCAGCGGTCAGAAATCGACCGGGATCGACGCATTGGAGTGGGCTAAAAAGGCCGTAGACCTGGGAGCGGGGGAAATATTGCTGACCAGTATGGACGCTGACGGTCATCAGGCCGGTTACGATGTGGAACTTTCTGCCGCAGTCTCCGCAGCAGTGTCGGTGCCCGTTATTGCCAGCGGTGGGGCCGGCAGCCTCGACGATCTTTACCGGGTATTGACTGAGGGTAAAGCCGACGCTGTGCTTGCCGCCAGTATTTTTCACTACGGCACTTACTCGATTAGCGATACGAAAAAATTTCTTGCCCGAAAGGGCTTGCCGATACGAATCTAGGGAGAAAAACAGATGAAGACCTATTTACCGGGCAAATTTATAGTAGAACGAGACGATAAACGCTGCATTCGCTGTAAGGTATGCACCAATCAATGCAGCTTCGAAGTTCACAGCTATGATAATGAAGAAGACGCGATCAAGAGTGCTGAGGAAAAATGCGTCGGTTGCCACCGGTGCGTCATTTTCTGTCCCACACGGGCGATTACTATTCGCCAAAACCCCCTTGACTACCGGCAGAATTATAACTGGCGCCCAGAATACATCGAAGACATTATCAAGCAAGCCGAAACCGGCGGTATCCTGCTCACCGGGATGGGTGACGACAAGAGCCAGCGTATTTACTGGGACCATTTGGTGCTAAATGCCAGCCAGGTAACCAATCCGTCTATCGATGCTCTGCGGGAGCCGATGGAGTTGACGACTTATCTGGGACGAAAACCGGACCGTGTCGAGCTCGACAAGAACCTGAACGTGAAGACGGAGTTGTATCCCCAGGTAAAGCTGGATGTACCGGTGATGTTTTCCGCCATGTCTTATGGGGCGGTAAGTTACCATGTCCAACTGTCGCTTGCCCGGGCGGCTACCGAATCGGGAACGATGTGGAATACAGGGGAAGGCGGTTTACACCCCACCCTTTACAAATACAGCAAGAATACCATCGTTCAGGTGGCGTCCGGACGGTTCGGTGTACATTCAAAATACCTTAATGCCGCTGCCGCGGTTGAGATAAAGATCGGCCAGGGCGCCAAGCCTGGTATCGGCGGCCACCTCCCAGGCGAAAAAGTGAGCGCTGACGTGTCCCAGGTGCGCATGATACCCCAGGGCACCGATGCTTTGTCGCCGCATCCCCATCATGACATTTATTCCATCGAGGACCTTTCTCAGTTGATATATGCCTTAAAAGAAGCGACGAATTATTCCAAGCCGATATCCGTGAAAATTGCCGCGGTACATAACGTCGCGGCCATAGCTTCCGGCATCGTGAGGGCTGGAGCTGATATTGTTGTTATCGATGGATTGCGGGGGGCCACCGGGGCTGCTCCCAAGGTTATTCGCGATAACGTTGGTATTCCGATCGAGCTGGCCCTTGCTGCCGTTGACGCGCGGTTAAGACAGGAAGGTATCCGTAACCTGGCGTCGCTCGTTGTCTCCGGTGGTATCCGGAACGCCGGCGACGTGGCGAAAGCTATTGCTCTGGGCGCGGATGCCGTTAATATAGGTACGGCGGCCCTGATCGCTCTCGGCTGCACAGTGTGCCAGCAATGCCATACTGGCAAGTGCGCGTGGGGTATTTGTACCAGTAATCTGTTCCTTACCAAACGCATTAACCCTGATATCGGTGCTCAAAAATTGGCTAATCTCCTTCGAGGATGGAGCCATGAGCTTAAGGACATTATGGGTGGTTTGGGCGTCAATGCCGTCGAAAGCCTGCGGGGTAACCGTTTGCACCTGCGGGGTATTAATTTGACTGATACCGAACTGGAAATTCTCGGCGTCAAGATGGCGGGGAGTTAGAAAATGGCGAAAAGAGCGAGTGTTGCCAATTTAGTGAAGATAGATACGACTCGAGTTTCTCATCGAGACATTAATGTTAAACTAAGAGAGGCGGTGGCCGCCGGTGCCCAAAAGATCGAATTGCATAACGTTACGGGGCAGAGATATATCGGCACCGACCTGAATAAAGAGGTCGAGATCGATATCTTCGGTACCCCGGGAAACGATCTTGGTGCCTTTATGGATGGACCTAAGATTACCGTCCATGGTAATGCCCAGGACGGATGCGGCAACACCATGAACGACGGACGGATCATTATTCACGGCCATGCCGGCGATATTCTTGGGATGTCTGCCCGCGGCGGCAGCATCTTTGTCAAAGAATTTATCGGCTACCGTGCCGGTAT
>JAUSGV010000010.1 GCA_030648675.1 Dehalococcoidales bacterium | reverse complement strand
TTGCTGCTTTAGTTTTTCGACGAACTCCAGGACTTTTTCGGCCTGCTGACCGATACCGCTGCTCAAGGAACGGGGTAAGCCGGCGACGATCCGGCCGGCATCGTGCTTTTGAACGAGTCCGATTATGGAGGCAAACACTTGTTCGTCGTTTTTGCGATCGAGAATAGTCAGTGGGGTAGCCAAGATGCCGAGCGTGTCGCTCGTGGCCACGCCGATACGTCTGTCACCGATATCGAGTGCTAAAATACGTTTCATAAATAACCAATAACCAAGAAACAATGTCCATACAAATGGGAATTTCCGAAATCATAATATAGGAAAGTTAATCTGGCCGCAATGAGGTGGATGTTTCTTGGGGGACATCAGTCTAAAATTGTGTTTTGGAAAAAAGTTTGCAGCTCCAACATCCCAATTAATCCAATACCACCGAGTACAAAGCCCAAAAAAGCACGTTTTTCCTTCCAGTTGCTTTCCCTTAATGACAAAGTACTCAGGATCATGCTGATTGTGCCGAAGACGAACACCGGCAGGTTTAAATGCCACATCCAAAATGCGAAAGGCGAGTAAGTCCGATACCAGGTGATTACGGCAACCAATTCCAGGGTGAACGCAAATACAGTAAGAATACCGAGTACGAGCGGCACTTTGGACGAGAACAACGGGAATGCCGGACTGTCGTGCTTTCCCTTATTGATGACCCTGAGAGCCAAAAGCGGCCGAATAATGAAACTTATAATCGTGCCAGTGACCCCGCCGATTAAGGCGCCTAAAACTGCGATAAAAACGACCTCATTAAACCAAGCGGCCCCGCTCATGTCACGGTCGACTTTTAGTCCGACAAACCATTCACCGTAAGCGTAAGCGGCACCGGTTGCCATGCCGGACAGAACGCCGGCTACCGACCCAAAAAGAATCGATACTTTTGGAGAATCCTTCCAATGCCTATGTATCATGGTGAACGAGTACCCTATAGACAGAAGAAAGCAGGAAAGAAAGCCGGAGATTAAGCCGGCAGGATATGTTATTTGGTCAAATTTCTCTATGCTGGGCCAGGCAACCCTGCCGGTACCCCACCCCAACAAGCCGCCAACGGCTGCACCTAGGAACGCTATTACCGCGATGCTTGTTGAAAGATTAGTCCTCGGCTGCATATCGAATGCCTCCGCATAATCAAGGGTTGTTTTCCGATTTGCTGCGCCAAATGTACCCCTTACGGGCAAATCGTGTCAACCATACGACACGACAGGCGAATGCCAAAATCGAAATGTTTGGTTATTCGAAATTAGAATTTGGTATTTGTTTGGTATTTGTATCTTGGGATTTGGGATTTTAGTGTTATTGTATCTTGGAAATTACTTGTGGTCTTGTACCAGTTTCGCAACCACCCTCAGGGCAGAGTCGATCTGCGATTTATCTTTTCCGCTTCCCTGAGCAAGATTGGGTTTACCGCCGCCACCGCCACCGGCGATTTTGGCAACCTCGCGGACTATCTTGCCCGCATCGAAGCCTTTAGCTACGAGGTCGGGAGTTACGGACGCAACAAATGCTGGTTTGTCTTCATAAACGGTGCCCAAAACGATAATGGCGCTGCCGAGTTTTTCGCGGAGCATGTCGCTCATGTCGCGCAGGACGTCGGTATGCCTCGAGGAAACCCTGACCGCCAGCACCTTAATGCCGTTTATCACTTCAACCTTATTTACCAGAGAATCGCTTTCTATCTTCGCCAGTTCTTTTTCGTAGCCTTCGGCGCGGCGGTGCTCCATTTCGCATTCCGCAACTTTGCCGCAAACTTTATCCACGACATTTTCTGTCGAAGTATCGACGCTCCCGGCCACGGAGCGCAAGTCCGAAACCAGTTTTTCCATCGCGGCTTCGGCATAACGCCCGGTGACGCCCTCGATGCGCCGTAGCCCGGCACCGACGCTATGTTCGTTGAGGATATGCAAAAAGCCGATCTCACCTGTCGCCGAGACGTGGGTACCGCCGCAAAGTTCGGCACTGACCGGCGGCTGACCGACGCGTAGCACGCGGACCTTTTCACCGTATTTTTCGCCGAACAGAGCGATAACTCCGCCTTTAATCGCCTCCTTGTAAGGCATTTCTTCGGCGGTTACCGGGAGGTCGCGGCGGACAACATCGTTGACGAGCCGCTGTACCTTTTGTAGTTCTTCCGGGGTCAACACGGTGAGGTGCGAGAAATCGAAGGTAAAGCGGTCGGGAGCGACCTGCGAGCCGCGCTGCTCGACGTGCTCCCCGATCACTTGCCGTAATGCCATATGGAGCAAGTGGGTGGCGGTATGGTTACGCTGGATATCCCGCCGCCGTTCTTCATCGATTGCGGCGGTCACTTTGTCCCCGACCGGTAAAACACCTTCCACTACCTTACCCCGGTGGACGATCTTGTCTCGCAGCCGGACGGTATCGGTGACAATGAATCTCCCGCGGCTGCCGCGAATCTCCCCGGTATCCCCTACCTGGCCGCCCATCTCACCGTAGAATGGGGTAGACTCCAGAATAATGCCGGCTTCCTGGTCGAGTTCTACTTCGCTTACCGCCTTGTCTTTAACCAGGATGCCGAGGATAGTGGATTCCTGTGTCAACGTACCGTAACCAACAAAGTTAGTAGCCTTTATGTCTAGTGCCCGGCTGACGCCGGCACCTTCCGCAGTTTCAAACTTCTGGCTCGCCCGAGCCCTTTCGCGCTGCTTCTCCATCTCGGCCTCGAAGCCCTTTATGTCGACGGTGAAACCGCGTTCTTTCGCAATCACGGCCGTGAGGTCGACCGGGAAGCCATAGGTATCGTACAGTTTGAAAGCCTCGGCGCCGGAAATCTTTTTCGTCTTTTTACCGGACGCTTCGTCCATGACCTTACCCAGGAGTTCGAGGCCTATGCTCAGGGTCTCGCTGAACTTCGCCTCTTCCATCTCAATTATCTTGAGAATGACTTCTTCCCGCTTCTTCAATTCGGGATAAACGTGTCCCATCTGCTTGATGGTAACACCGGCGATTTCCGCCAGGAATGCCTTTTCCAGTCCTAACCTGCGGCCGAACAGTACGGCACGGCGGAGAAGTCGCCGCAGCACATAACCCCGCCCCTCGTTCGACGGCTGGACGCCGTCGCCGATGAGAAAGGCGATGCCGCGGCTGTGTTCGGCGACCACCCGTATCAAAAGGTCGGTGTTCGCATCGTCGCCGTATTTCTTCCCGCATAGCGAGCCGATATGCTGCAAAAGCGGGGCAAAAATCGTCGTCTCGTACACTGACTTCTTGTTCTGCATGATAACGGTCAATCGCTCCAATCCCATGCCGGTATCGATATTCGGTTTGGGCAGGTTGGTACGTTTGCCGTTCTTGTCCTGGTTGTATTGGGTGAAGACAAGGTTCCAGATCTCGACGTAGCGTCCACAGTCGCAGCCCGGCACGCACTTATCGGCTTCGCACTTAGCCTTCGGCCCGAGGTCGTAATGTATCTCGCTGCATGGTCCGCAAGGACCGGAATCGCCCGCTGGACCCCAGAAGTTTGATGCCTCGCCCAGACGGACTATCCTGCTTTCGGGAACACCAATATTGCGCCAGATATGGAACGCCTCATCGTCGTCGAGAAAGATAGTTATCCACAGCTTCTCCGGCGGCATCTTCAGATGCTTGGTAACGTATTCCCACGCCCAGGCGATGGCTTCTTTTTTGAAGTAATCGCCGATGCTGAAGTTTCCCAGCATTTCGAAGAAAGTCAGGTGAGTGGGATCGCCCACGCTGTCGATATCGGTAGTGCGGAAGCACTTCTGGCACGTGGTCAATTTCGGATTGGGCGGGGTTTCCAGCCCCAGGAAATAGGGCTTGAACTGCACCATGCCGGCGGTGGTGAGTAAAAGAGTGGGATCGCCTTGCGGGATAAGCGAAGAACTGGGAATGATCGAATGTCCCTTGCTCTCAAAAAAGCTCAAAAAAGAGGCACGAATCTCGTCGCTGGTCAAGTGTCTATCCTGTTAGCCCATTCCCAGAGCGAGACTCACCTTCGCCGGGTTGAAAGTGTGGACGACCGACTCCTGCGGCACGGCGGAGCGCGAAGACATCGTTTTCTCATAATGCCGCAGCAAACGGCCGCTGTCCATGCTGTGTACCACCGCTGTTTCCGCGTGTTCATGGATACTCGGCAGCACATAGCCGTACAGATCGTGCTTCATGCTGTGATAGATTGCTTTATCCAGGGCCGCTTCCCGTGACGGATCAACCGATTCGGCAAACCGTGCAGACAGGCGGGAAGCATCGAAAGAATGGGTGACCGTCTTCTCCGGTATTCGCGTGTCTGCGGAAAAGACGACCATGTCGCGTTTCAAGCAGTGATGTACCGTCTTTTCCACCGGCTTCCTGGACCCGCCGCAAGCGTCTTCCAGGAAGCGGACCGACAGGTGAGAAGTGTCTATGATATGGCTGGCTGTCCCGGTAGTCCGGATATCCGGTGGTGCTCCCGGCCAAACATAGCCGGCCCAGCGCCGTTTCATATCATGCCGGATCGGCATCGCGGGTTCGGCGAATTCAATAGCCATGTTCTTACCGAAGCGAAGCATAAGACGGCTGGCATCGATGCCGCACCGGATATCCTTCTCCGGCTTGTAGCGCCACTCGGAATCGGACAGTGTTTGTTTCAGCTTATGCTGGATAATACCCGGGGTTCCTCGAAGACGGGACTCGGTCAAGTACATCTTGATAAAGCCGCGGAGGTAAGCCGGAGTATCGACACGGCTGAAGTGGGCGAAAATGTAGGACGCGCCAAGTAAAGCGAGTCCAAGCGGAGTCGTAAAAGGCTCCGGCAACAATATTAAAGCAAGCCCAGCATTCCTGAGCAGCTTGCGCACCACGATAATCTGCTCCGATAAAAATATCAGCTTCCTTTATTCTAAACCCTTTTATTGAGTTGTCAATGGCTATTCGAAGCACGAACCCTTAGACATATTCAAGAGTAGACAAAAAGGGGAGAAAACTAAACTACGTAAGATGTAGGCAAAACGGATATTTTGGGTGTATAGTGATGGGAAATTTCGAACAGCCAAAAGAAGCTATTTTTCATGAAACAAAATGAAGCCCTGAAAATATTGAAAAGCGGGCACAACGTTTACCTCACCGGCGCTGCGGGCAGCGGAAAAACGTACCTGCTGAACAAATTTATCCGGCATCTCGCGGAGCAGAAAGTAAACGTGGCCGTGACAGCATCCACAGGCATAGCCGCAACCCACATGAACGGCATTACTATCCACGCCTGGTCGGGGATAGGAATCCTGCGGACAGCTGCAGTTTCGCAAATCCAGGCAATAGCCAAGAAAAAGCGGCTGGAGAAAAAATATATAAACACAGAAGTCCTCGTTATCGACGAAATCTCAATGCTGGACGCCGACAGACTGGATTTGTTAGACCAATTAGCCCGTTTTATAAGAAAGAATCAAGAGCCTTTCGGCGGCATGCAGGTAGTGCTCTGCGGCGACTTCTTTCAACTACCGCCGGTAAAAAGACCCGACGAACCTCTACCGCGGTTCGCTTTCAAGTCATCGGTGTGGGATGCCATGCAGCTAAAAGTTTGCTACTTGGATGAGCAGCACCGCCAGGAAGACGATATCTTAACTCGAATCCTGAACGCTATCCGGAACGGCTCGACAAATGATGCTTTGACAAATTATTTGAATAAGGTAGTCGCGGCGAATTTGTCGTCAGATTCCGGTAAAGGGGTGAGACTTTACCCGCGTAATTTGAACGTAGACGCGGAAAATGAACGCGAATTATCTAAATTGCCCGGGGAACCACATGTATACCAAACCCAATCCGAGGGTATTCCTGAATTTGCCAAAGCGTTAAGTAAAAATTGCTTGGCGCCGGAACAATTACTGCTGAAGAAAGGTGCCGCAGTTATGTTCGTGAAGAACAATTTTGAGAGTGGATATGTAAATGGAACACTCGGCAGAGTTAGTGGTTTTAATGAGGAACACTACCCGGTAGTTACTTTGCTTAACGGGAGAAAGATCGTCGCCGAACCCGCAACATGGAGCGTTGAGGAAAATGGGAAAACGCTTGCTACCAACAAACAAATCCCCCTCCGCCTGGCCTGGGCCATAACTGTGCACAAAAGTCAGGGTATGACGCTGGAAGCGGCACAGATAGATCTCCGGCAGTGTTTTGAAGTAGGCATGGGATACGTAGCTTTCTCAAGAGTACGTTCTCTGAGTGGTCTTAAATTACTCGGCTTCAACCAATTGGCTCTTAGGGTGAACGAGGAAATACTTTCGTTCGATAAAGAACTTAAAAAACAATCCGATTTAGCTTTGCAGGAAATGTTATCGAAGAAACAAGAAACTGCAAAGGCAACTCCTCAAGATTTTTCAATTGAAGCAACGCGCGAATCATATCCTTCCGCTTATAAGAGATGGACTGCCGGCGAGGAACAACAACTTATGACCGGTTTCAAAGCAGGTAAATCAATTAATGATCTTTCAAAACTACTCGGCCGGAAAATTGGTGGAATCCGGTCCCGGCTAGTACATTTGGGCTTTATAGCCGCCTAGCGGCACCGACCCCCAGTCCCCAATCCCCGACCCCCAGTCACCGTCCAAGATACCCGTTTATCTGATTCCTTAAGGCTTGGGCCGCTTTTCTGGCCGCCTCAGCAAAGTCTTTGCCGCGGGACGCATAGAGGATCTGGCGGGACGAGTTGATGATCGTTAGTTCGCCTTTGGCGTCGAACCCGTTACTGACGGTCTGAGCAACATCGCCCCCCTGGGCGCCGATGCCGGGTATCAGTAATGGCATGTCCGGATAGTTTTGACGAATCCGCTTAAGTTCTTCGGGAGCGTTCGCCCCGACTACCAACCCAATATTACCGTGCTTGTTCCACGCTTTGGCTTTTTCGGCCACGATTTCGAAGAGCGGACGGAGGCCTTTTTCGGTTTCGCAGCGGAGCGACTGAAAGTCGGCGGCTCCGGCGTTCGATGTCCGGCAAAGGATGAATATACCTTTTTCTTTGTATTGCAGAAACGGCTCCACGGAATCGAATCCAAGGTAAGGACTTACCGTCGCCGCATCGCAGCCGAGATAGTCGAAAATCGCCTTGGCGTACGCTTTCGACGTATTACCGATATCACCCCTTTTCGCATCGCCGATAACTGCGATGTTCTTAGGAATATGAATGATGGTGCGGTGCAAGTCCTCCAGGCTATCGTGCCCCAGGGCTTCGTAGAAGGCAAAATTCGGCTTGTAGGCGCAGACCAGGTCGTAAGTGGCATCGATGATCGCCTTATTGAAGTCATGGATACCTATACCGATTGGCATCAAGGCGGGGTCGGGATCGAGCCCGATGCAAAGTCGGCTGTTATTTTTGCGAACCGCGGCGGCGAGCTTTTCAGTAAAGGTCATCGGCTTGATATTAGCAATCGCGGGAAGGGCAGTCAATATCAAGAATCAGAATCGAAATGAATAAAAGTTGATTCAAGATTTAAGAGATATGATTTATGACTATTTCGAAAATCATAAATCTCGTTACGTTTCGCACTTCGTGCTTCGGATTTTCATCTTTTCCCCAATCTCCAGTCCCTCCGCACCTGTCATTGCGAGTTTCGGCTTCGAGCCGAACCGAAGCAATCCAAATCAAATTGTTTGAAACTTGTAACTTGGATTTTGGAATTTGTTTGGTTTTTGCGGAGCCGCAGTGGAATATTCCGCATGGCAAATCGGAACGACGTTCCGTATGAGTTTAGCGAATCGGAATCTATTGGTCATTGGAGCTTTTATTTGGTCACTCCGTTCATGACTATCTGTCCGTCAATGATCTGAATGCTGGTGATATCGACGGGAATATCGCCCAGATCGATCTTACCGCCGTTGGGGATCATGCCGGTGATCTGGTCTTTAAGAGCCTGAGGAATAGGCAGCGCCCCGAAATCGATATCCTGAACGGCGATCATAGGGGTGCCGTTTACCGTTTGGACGTTAATCGCCATTCCGGCCGTTCCGGTGAGGGCGGAGTATTTGATGGGGGCCGATACCAGTGCCTTGCCGTCCTGGAAGTTGATGGTAACGTTGCCGACAGAAAGCCCTTCCGGTAATTTCAGCCCGGCGAGCTCTTCGTTCACCTTCGAGGTCATCTCTTGCTGGGTGATGTTTAAAGAAACCGGAGTGCCGGGTATGGCATTTTGAACCGCATTATTGAAGGCAGTAATTTTACTATCCAACGCGACAACGGACTGATGGCTCGAGTTAACCGTCGTCATGGTGCTGGTTATCGCCGGGGAGCGATGCATAAGGAAAAAAACAATAGCCGCTGCGGCTATCACCAGGAACACGACGGAGCCGAGAGTGATGCCGATTGCTTTCAGTGCCGTTTTCATACAATTACCTCCCGGGACCAATGGCAATTCCAGTTGAATGATAATGCTATGGGTGAGGAGTGTCAACGAAAAACTCGAATTCCAAATATCGTCCCGAGTACATACGGGATGTCCCGCATGAATTTGGTGAATCGGGGCGAAGCACGAAACAAGCACGAAATCAAAATGACCAAAACACAAAACTATTTTGTAATTTATCAATTTGGTAATTCGGATTTGTTTCGTATTTCGAATTTAGTGCTTCGGATTTTACCCTGTCCTTGACACTTGCCGCCTCAGGTTCATATCATTAGTTCATCATGGGGAAGATATATATCGTCGACGTCACGAACCGCGACGGCGTTCAAACCGCCAGGCTGGGGCTTTCCAAGCTGGCGAAAACGATGATAAATCTCTATCTGAACGAGATGGGAGTCTGCCAGAGCGAATTCGGTTTCCCTACCACCAAGCACGAATCGCATTACCTTCGGGCCAACCTTAAATTACAGGAGATGGGCGTGCTGCAGCCTATCCGTCTGAGCGGCTGGATACGCGCCACGGTCGAAGATGTCGAAAAGACCTTTGATATGGTCCCGGAGATAAAGAACCTCAACCTTTCGATTTCTACTTCGCAGCAGATGATTGTCGGAAAATTCCGCGGTACTAAAAGCCAGAAACAGATACTCGACATGGCCACGGCCGCTATCGACGCCGCAAAATCTCACGGCGTGGAGAGCATCGGAATCAATGCCGAGGACGCTTCCCGGACGGAGATGGACTTCCTGCTGCATTTTGCCTGCACCGCCAGGGAGCATGGAGCCGACCGGGTCCGCTACTGCGATACCCTGGGTTATGACAATCCGATGACAATTTACGACACCTGCAAGCATCTCGCCCATGAATGCGGGATGCCCGTGGAACTGCACTGCCACGGCGACCTGGGAATGGCGGTGGCCAACTCGATTGCCGGTGCCATGGGAGTCGTCGACGGCGGACAGGACGCTTATATCAACACCACCGTTAACGGCATCGGGGAAAGGGCTGGAAACGCCGACCTTGTCGCCGTGATTCTCGCCTTAAAATATGCCAAAGGTGTCGCGGAAAAATACAAATTCGGGCAGGCGATACACCTGAACCGGGCATGGAAGATATGCAAATACGCCAGCCACGCGTTCGGAGTACCTATCCCGATGAACCAGCCCGGTGTTGGGGCGAATGTCTTTGCCCATGCCTCCGGGATACATGCCGACGGCGTGCTCAAAGACCCGCAGAACTACGAACTATACGATTTCGGAGAGCTGGGACGCGGCGAACCGGAGATCGTAGAAACCGGCCGGGAGATCGCTTCGGGACAATACAGCGGCCTCGCCGGATTCCGTTACATCATGGGCAAACTGGGCGTCGATTTCTCCGACCGTAAAGACGCCGAGGATATCGTCGAATTGGTCAGATACGCTAACGTAGAAGCACAGAGGCCGCTGGTGACGGACGAACTCAGGTTCCTGGCGCAGTATCCACAGGTTGCCAAAGAATTAATGACGATGAGTCCGTTGGAATAATAGCAAACAGACGTGAGAAGTTTCTGGGTATATATTCTCGAATGCTCCGACAGAAGCTATTACGTTGGACACACGGATAATTTAGAAAAGCGCTTATACGAACACTCCAACAGTCTGATTCCTTGCTACACGTCAAAACGGCTACCTGTGACTCTGGTTTTCAGTTGCGAATTTAATTCCCGGGTTGATGCCCTTGCAAGGGAAAGACAAATCAAAGGCTGGTCACGGAAAAAGAAGCAGGCATTGATTCAAGGTGACTGGGACAAATTAGTAGAATACTCTAAAGCAAGACACCCTTCAACGCCCCTTCGACAAGCTCAGGGGGAACGGAAATAAAACCGCCAAGCTTAGCAATCCCGTATACAGTCAGCCCAAAACTGATAAACCGTTCTGGTGAGCCTAAACCTAATAAACCGTTCTGGTGAGCCTAAACCAATAAACCGTTCTGGTGAGCCTAAACCTAATAAACCGTTCTGGTGAGCCTAAACCTAATAAACCGTTCGTGGTGAGCCTGTCGAACCATTTCGGATTTCTATTTCCCCATCTTTTGAATAATAGCATCCGCCGTTTCTTTTGTCCCTACGGTGCTGGGGTCATTGCGGTCGAGCTTTAAGTCGTAGGTAGTCGACTTGCCTTCGGCAATAACCACAGCGACGGCGGCCTCAACTTTATCGGCCGCCGCTTTCTCTTTCAGGTAGCGCAGCATCAGCACCCCGGAAAGGATGGTCGCGATGGGGTTGACCTTATTCTGACCGGTGTATTTGGGCGCGGAGCCATGGGTAGGTTCGAAAACGGCCAAATCGTCACTCAGGTTAGCCCCGGGGGCGACGCCCAGCCCGCCGACGAGTCCGGCACAAAGGTCGGAAACGATGTCGCCGTACAAATTCGGCAGCACCAGGACATCGAACGTATTCGGCCGCTGCACCAGTCCGGCGCAGGTTTCATCGATAAGCCGGCTTTCGAACATTATGTCGGGATATTCCTGGGCAGTTTTTTTCGCGACTTCCATGAACAGGCCGTCGGTAAATTTCATGATGTTGGCTTTGTGGACGGCGGAAACCTTTTTCCGTCCGTTAGCCCGAGCGTATTCGAAAGCAAACTTGACGATTCGTCTCGTCCCCGCTTCGGAAATAACCTTGATGCCTACACCGGAGTGCGGCGGGGCTTTCTTTCCCGTACCGGCAACGAACGCCAAAATCTTCTCCGCTTCGGGAGTGTCGTGGGCATATTCGATGCCGATGTAGAGGTCCTCGGTATTTTCGCGGACGATTACGACGTCGACATTATCGTAACGCGTGGTCGGAATGCCCTTGAAGCTCCGGCAGGGACGCAGGCAGGTATACAGGTCGAGCGTCTGGCGCAGAGCGACGTTCACGCTGCGGAAACCGGTGCCGATGGGAGTGGTCGTAGGGCCTTTCAAAGCCACGCGGTTCTTTTTTATGGAAGCAAGAAGGCGGTCGGGCAGAAGGCTGCCCTCTTTCTCCAGGGCGCTGGCCCCGGCGTTCATTATCTCCCACTCGATTTTAGCCCCGGAAGCGTCGATGACTCTTCGCGCCGCTTCTACAACCTCCGGCCCTATCCCGTCGCCGGGTATTAAAGTCACTGTATGTATGGTTTGTTTCATTTTAATCCTTTCTCCGTTCGCCCTGAGCTTATCGAAGGGACTCTTCTTCTGTCATTCCCCGCGGCTTCCTCTTTTGTCATTCCCCGCGTAGGCGGGGAATCTAAAATACTCCCCTCTCCCTCGACTGGAGAGGATTAAAAGCCTGCCCCGTACTTAATACGGAATCCAGTCGACTCTCCGTTGCCATTACAGGCGAAGAATCCGAAGTATAAAAAGGCGAGGCCTTGCCTTAGCAAGGCCTCGCCTTATGAAGTTGAACGTTCACCTTTTCACTTTCACCTTTTAGCTGGATTTTGTCGTGATGACAAAATCCTTATATTTCTTTATATACGGCACCAGTCCGCCCTCGTCCAGGATGCGGAGCATGGTTTCGGGAATAGGCGCGAACTCAAGGACTTTGCCATTGGTGATGTCGCGGATTTTGCCCGCTTTCAAATCCACTTCCAATTCATCGCCATCGTTTATGGCGTCGGTATCGCAGACAAGCACCGGCAGGCCGACATTGATGGCATTGCGGAAAAAGATGCGGGCGACCGATTTCACCAGGACCGCACTCACTCCCGCCACTTTGATGACCAGCGGCGCGTGTTCCCGGCTGGAGCCGAGGCCGAAGTTGTTGCCGCCGACCACGAAGTCGCCCTTCTGCACCCGCTTGGCGAAGGTGGGGTCGGCATCCTCCAGGACGTGCTTTGCCAGCTCCGGTATGTTACTGCGCAGGTGGGCAAGACGCCCCGGAACGATAAGGTCGGTCGATATGCTGTCGCCGAATTTAAACGCTTTTCCTTTTAACATTATGTAACCTATTCCCTTCTCGAACTTTGTCATTCTGGGCTCGGCCGGCTCTCCCTTTCGTAAAGGGAGATTAAGAGGGATTTAAATCTCCCTTACTCCCTCTTTATAAAAGAGGGAAATTTCTCTGGATTCCGTTTCTCAACAGAATGGTTTCTATTTTTTTTATTCGCTTTTGTTTCGATATTCGTGCTTCGAATTTGTTTCGAGTTTCGTGCTTCGAATTTCGGATTTATTTTATATATTCCCTCGGATCCGTTATCTCCCCTCGGATTGCCGTTGCCGCGGCAGTGGCCGGACTCGCCAGGTAAATAAAGGCCTCGGGATTTCCCATTCGGCCCTTAAAGTTGCGGTTGGCGGTGGACAGGCAGGCCTCGCCGTCGCCCAGCACGCCCATGTGCACGCCCAGGCAGGCGGCGCAGCCGGGCGGGACTACCGCCGCACCGGCCTCAACCAGAGCGGCAATATACCCCTTGGCCATAGCGTCCAGATAAACCTTTTTCGAAGCGGGGGCGACGACAAGCCGTGTGTTCTTGTGCCGTTTCTTCCCTTTCAGGATACCGGCGGCAACGGCGATATCTTCCAGCCGGCCGTTTGTGCAGGTGCCGATGAATACCTGGTCAATCTTAACGCCCTTAAGCTCGGAAGCCAGGGCGGTATTATCCACGGTGTGCGGTTTGGATACCGTGGGTTCCAGCTTGGACGCATCTATCTTAAAAGTCTCTTCATAAACGGCGTCTGTGTCGGGCTGCAAGGAAATGTATTTTTCACCCCTTCCCTGCTCTCGGAGATAGTTCAGCGTCATGCTATCCGAGGGGAATAGTCCGACCTTCGCCCCGGCCTCGACCGCCATGTTAGCGATGGTCAGTCTGGAAGACATCGACATGCTGTCGATGGTATCGCCGGTAAACTCCAGCGCTTTATAGGTAGCCCCATCGGCTCCAATCTTACCAATCAAATGCAGAATGAGGTCCTTGCTGTAAACACCTTTCGGAAAACGCTGTGTTACCAGCACTTTAAACGACTCCGGCACGCGTAGCCATGTCTTGCCCAGGGCCATGGCCGCGGCAATGTCGGTCGAGCCCATACCGGTGGCAAAAGCCCCCAGTGCCCCGGCGGTAACGGTATGCGAATCCGCCCCGACGATGACGTCGCCCGGGTTCGCCCACTGTTCGGCGTCGATCTGGTGGCACACGCCCTCCCCGACTTCGCTCAACACCACGCCCGTTTCCTCGGAAAACTTTCGCAGGAAGATGTGATCGTTGGAAAGCTCCTTTTGCGGGCTGGGTGCCGAATGGTCGATGAACAGTATCGTTCTCTTCGGATTATGCACCGGCAGTCCGGTCTCCTTGAACTGCCGCACGGTCAGCGGTCCGGTGCTGTCCTGCACGAAAACGAGGTCTACCTTCGCCACAACGATATGCCCGGCCTTCGCCTGGGTATCGGATTTTGCCGAAAGAATTTTCTCCGCTAAAGTTTGTCCCATATCAATCCTTCAACAATTAACGTTACGATTTTATGTTCTGGGGAGGGTAAAGTCAAGGCAAAATCCCGCTCTTGTTGTCATTCCGGCGGAAGCCGGAATCCAGTCTTTTTATCTCATTAACCCCGGCTGTCAGTGCGAGACCATTCCGCCGCAGCGGAAGGCGAAGCAATCCGGGCTTTAGGGGCGGTCATTTACTTTTAAGTTATTAGCTTTTAGTTTTTAGCTATTGGTTGGTCATTGTTTCTTGTATCTTGGAAATTTAGTCTGTGTTAGAATTTTTCTTGATGGAACCGAATCTGATAGCTCCCTGTGGCATGAACTGTGCGGTCTGCGCCGCGTATTTGGCTTTACAGTACGATGTCAGGAGCAAAGGCGGTAAAATGGCCTACTGCAAAGGGTGCCGGCCGCGGAACAAGCAATGTGCTTTTATAAAAAAGCGGTGTCCCCACGGACTGCTCGAGGGCAAAATCGAGTACTGCTACAAATGCCGAGACTTCCCCTGCGTAAATCTACAGAAACTGGACAAACGGTACCGAGCCAATTACCGAACAAGCCTTATCGAAAACTTAATCTTTATCCGGGATGAAGGAGTCGACGCTTTCATCCAGAGCGAAGAAGTCAAGTGGCGATGCCATGAATGCGGCGAAACCATCTCCTGCCACAACGGCATTTGTTACAATTGCCATTCGGAAAAGTTGGTCGGCAAACCCCAGTACCACTGGGAATAAGATACTCTTCCCCTTTTATTCCCCCCGCCATACCGGCGAAAGCCGGTATCCAGCCGTTTCTTTCCCTCTTTAGCAAAGAGGGATCAAGGGAGATTTTCGTTTGGACATTCGTGCTTATAATTTCGGATTTTGTTTAATTGGTTTCTTGTTTAAGGTTTCGCAGGCGGGAGCAATCTATATCAACTTTGTTTGGTTTTTGTATCCTGGTTATTGGTTATTGACGCATCTTGGTTCATCGTGCGTACGAATCGCTTATAATGAACTATGTCCCAACAAACCAGGCTGCGTCCCATGTCGAACACCACCTTCGGCTTAATGGTTCTGACCATGAGCGTCGAAGACCTTTTCCACAAACCCGTCAAGAAGCTAAAGAAGTTCGTGAGCATGTGCCCCGAATTATCGGTAGCATCCCGTCTGTCTTTGCGAGCAACGCGAAGCAATCCGTCCACCAATCCCCAACCCCCAGCCCCTAGCTCCCATCCCCCAGTCCTAAGTCTCCTTTCAGGCAAGGTGGTCGTCGATTACGCCTGCGGGCCGGGCCGGTATACTATTCCTACTGCCCGGATGGTCGGCCCCACTGGAAAAGTCTTCGCGATAGACATCCAACCTCTGGCTATCGATATAGTAAAACGGGAAGGGGCGAAAGCAGGCCTGGCCAACATCGAAGCCCGCCTGATTGACTCCTTCGACACCGGCCTTCCCGATGCCACGGCGGACGTCGTGCTCTTAATAGATGCCATAACACCGATAACCGACCGCGAACCCCTGCTTAAAGAAATCCACCGCCTCCTCAAACCGGAGGGGGTCCTTTTCGTGGACTCCAGCCACATGAGCGTAAAACAAGCTCAAGCCATCGTTGAAGAAACAAACCTCTTCGACCTCGTGAAGGTGGATGGGAAAGAGATGGTGTGGGGGAAGAGAAAACAATCGTAATCTCAAAACCATTCCTGCGGAAGCAGGAATCCAGAAACTGCTGAAAATAATTCTCTCTCCCCTTGCGGGAGAGATTAAAGTGAGGGGTATTATTACTGCCCCTTGTCATTCCCTAACTTGTTCTGTACTTGATACATGATGATCGGGGATCCAGCCTCCTTTTTTCCCCGTTTGGAATTTTATATTTGGCAAATGGTTATTTATTGTTGTTTGTGCCGCCGCAGCGGCAGGCCGCACCGATTTGGTTCCTCATACGGTGTCCCGTATGACGGAAGGGAATCGGGACATGACATTAAGGAATCGGCATCCCTACTCCCCAACCCCTAGTCCCCAGTCTCTTTTATTTTTTATTTTTGCTCTTTTCTCTTCTCTCCTACCGATGTATAATCGGCGTATTCAAAAGACTTATTCTGACCAGAATCACTCAGCTTCATAAAGGAGTC